>VBCT01000031.1 GCA_005882235.1 Betaproteobacteria bacterium | reverse complement strand
ACCGGTCGCGATCCAGGGGGCTGAGCCGGGCGACCTTCTCGTGGTGCACATCGTCGACATCATCCAGGACGACTTCGCCTATACGATCAACGTTCCGGGCTTTGGCTTCCTCAGGAGCGAAGTTCCTGGGCCTGCGATTCTGCACTGGGACATCAAGGGAGACGTAGCCACTTCGCGGGACCTGCCCGGGGTCCGCATCCATGCGGAACCCTCGATGGGAACGACGGGAATCGCCTTGTCGGTCGCCAAGACCGAGGAGGTCTTTCAGCGCGAGCACGAGCTTGCCGCGCGCGGCGGGTTCGTGCTGGAGCCAAACCCGGACGACGCTGTACCGGCAAACCTATGCGGGCATGGCGGGACGTTCGCCAGCCGATGCTTGCGCACGATCCCCACGCGCGAGAACGCGGGGAACATCGACGTCAAGCAGCTGACCAAAGGCGGCAGGCTTCTTATTCCTGTATTCGTGCCCGGGGCGCTCTTCTCGGCGGGCGACGCTCACTTCGCGCAGGGTGACGGCGAGATCGCCGGCACCACGATGGAGATGAATGTCTCCTTGGTCGTCAAGTTCACCCTTCGCAAAGGCGAGGCGAAGCGGCTGGGCGTCACCACTTTCCAGTTTGAGCGGGACAATTTCTTCGCCCCGCCCGAGCGAGCGGTGCCGGAGCGCTTCTTTGCCACGACGGGGATTTCCGTGGATCGCGTCACTGGAAAAAACGAGAGTGAAGATCTGACGCTCTCGGCCAGGAATGCGGCGCTCAACATGATCGATCACCTCGTTCGCACCCGGGGGCTGACGCGCCAGCAGGCCTACATGCTCTCCAGCACCGCGGTCGACCTCCACATTAACCAGTTGGTGGATGTGCCGAACTTCCTGGTGTCGGCGTTTCTTCATCTCGATGTTTTCCAGGGCGACGATAGGGACGAAGACAAGAAATAGAACCTGCACCCAGCTGAGGTTCAAGATGAACCGGCGCGAGTTTCTTGCAACTGCGTCCGGCGTTGCCGCGGCGGGGCTCTTTCCGCGCGTCTCCCTGGCTCACCTCGGCGCTCACGAGGGACGCTTCGGTACCGGGGGCCTGACTCTCATCAGCGGCTACTGCGCTGAAGGCCACCATCTGGTGGGCCAGGCTGTAGTCGAACTTATTTCGCAGCATGTCTCCACGGCCAAGAGGTCGCAGCTCACGGTCATAGCCAGTTCCGCAGACACCCTCCGGTTGCTGCGCGCCGGCTACACCGACACTCCCTATGGACGGTTCACCGTGGATCTCGCCCTGGTGGAGGGTGACGAGGCCTACGCGGCATTAAAAGGAACCAATGCTTTGGGCTCGCAAGACGCCGCTGGGCTCCGGCTGCTGACATTGCTCCCGGCTCAGTATCTGCACATTGTGACGCTTCGCGGAAGTCCGATCCGCAGCATCGGGGAGCTCAAGGGAAAGGTGGTCTCCGTCGGCCCGGCTCGAAGCCGATCCGAAAAGCTGACGCTCCGACTTCTGGAGGCGCTCGACCCGTCCGTCGGAGCCTCTTTGCAGCGGGCAGCGCTCGGGTTATCGGAGTCGATGTGGGCGTTGGCGGAGAAAAAAATCGATGCCTTGGCGTGGCACGGACCTGTTTCCCCGGCCCTGTTTGAACATCTCGCCGGCCTCCTCAAAATCCGCATTGCGCTCCTGTCGTACGAAGAGGGGGTTCCAAAGCTGCGAGAAAAGTACGGAACCGCCTACTACCCTGCGCTGATCCGGCAGGACGCCTATCCGTGGCTCGAGAAAGACATCCGTGTCGTTGGCACCCAGAACCTCCTCATCGGCCGGTTGGATCTTCCCGTTCAGCTGGCTCATGACATCGTAAAAACGCTCGACTCTCATCCAGATGCTTTCACGGGTGGGGATCGCCGACTGAGCGACATCAGCGCTGGACCGGACACCTACATGCCCTTTCCTGTGCACCCCGGTGCCCTCAAATTCCGTGCGGATCAGGCGGGGACAGTTACCGAAGGTCGTTAAAAGTCACCCCACCCACTTGCGTGCGTTGCGGAACATGCGCATCCACGGGCTGTCTTCGCCCCAGCCTTGCGGGTGCCAAGACTGCTGCACCGTGCGAAAACCCCGCTCAGGATGGGGCATCAATACCGTGAAACGGCCGTCCGCGGTGGTAAGCCCGGTAATACCTCCGGGCGACCCGTTCGGGTTCAACGGATAGATCTCGGTCGGCGCGCCACGGTTGTCGACGAAGCGCAGAGCAACAGTCGCGCTTGCCTTCGCTTTATCTGAATCGAAAACCGCGCGCCCTTCCCCGTGCGCGGTGGCGATCGCCATTCGGCTGCCGGCCATTCCCGCGAAGAATAGAGATGGATTCGGGACCACCTCGACCATGACGAATCGCGCTTCGAATTGCTCGGATCGGTTCTTGACGAAGCGCGGCCAGTGCTCGGCCCCGGGGATCAGCTCCTTCAACTGGCTCATCATCTGGCAGCCGTTGCAGGCGCCGAGGGCGAAAGTGTCGCCGCGCGCGAAAAACGCGCTGAACTGATCGCGGGCGCGGTCGTTGAACAGGATGGCCTTCGCCCAGCCCGCGCCCGCCCCGAGGACGTCTCCGTAGGAGAATCCTCCGCCCGCGGCGAAGCCCTTGAACCCGGCGAGGGAAACCCGGGCCGCGGCGATGTCGCTCATGTGAACGTCGTGCGCGTCGAATCCGGCCCGATCGAACGCCGCAGCCATTTCGACCTGACCGTTGACTCCCTGCTCGCGCAGGATCGCGACCTTCGGCCTCGCACCTCTTGCGATGAAGGGCGCGGCGACGTCGTCGGCGGGATCGAACGTCGGCGCGGCAGACAGGCCCGGATCCTCGCGATCGAGAATTCGATCGAACTCTTCCTTGGCGCAACCGGGTTCGTCGCGCAGCTGCTGCATCCGGAAGCTCACTTCGGACCAGGCGCGCTCCAGCTCCACGCGCGGCGCGGCGAATACCGGCTTCGCGTTGCGCACGAAACGCAGCTCATCGCGCGGGTTGGGGCTGCCGATGACGCGCGCAGGCAGTCCCGCTAGACGCTCGAGCACCTTGCCGCGGTCCGAGGTCCGGACTTGGATCACCGCCCCGAGCTCCTCCGCAAACAAGGCCGCGAGCACCCGTTCGAAGTCGCGGCCGAGCATCAGCTCGGGCCGCCGCTCGTTGCCCTCCACGTCGTGGGCGGCTTCGTCATAAGCGAGCATGTCGAGGTTCACGGTGACACCGACATGGGCCGCGAAGGCCATCTCGCACACGGTTGCAAACAGGCCGCCGTCCGACCGGTCGTGATAAGCGAGAATCAAGCCCTCTCGGTTCAACGCCTGTACTGCGGCGAAAAAGTCCGCGAGCAGTTTCGGCTCTTCCAGATCGGGGGCCTGGTCGCCGCACTGGCCGAACACCTGCGCTAGAATCGAGCCGCCGAGGCGGTTGCGGCCCCGCCCGAGATCCAGAAGAACCAGCTCCGTCTCGCCGCAATCGGTCGCGAGCTGCGGGGTCAGCGTCCGGCGCACGTCCTCGCAGGGCGCAAATGCCGAGACGATCAAGGACAGGGGAGCGATCACCTCTCTCGCCTTCCCGTCTTCTTCCCAGGCGGTGCGCATGGAAAGGGAATCCTTGCCTACCGGAATGCTGATTCCGAGCGCGGGGCACAGACCGAGGGCCACCGCGCGCACGGTATCGAACAAGGCCGCGTCTTCGGCCCCGTGGCCCGCGGCAGCCATCCAGTTCGCGGAGAGCTTGACTCGATTCAGCTCCCCGACCGCAGCCGCCGCGAGATTCGTGAGAGCCTCGCCCACCGCCATGCGGCCAGAGGCTTCCGGATTTATGAGCGCGAGCGGCGAGCGCTCCCCCATCGCGAACGCTTCGCCGCTGGTCTCCTTGAAACCCATTAGGGTCGCCGCGCAGTCGGCGACCGGCACTTGCCACGGGCCGACGAAAGGGTCGCGCGCGCACAGGCCGCCCACCGTCCGGTCGCCTATGCTCACCAGAAAAGTCTTGCGCGCGACGGTGGGATGCCGCAGCACCCGAAGGCACGCCTCGGCTAGCGCCACGTCGCCGAGCGCGAGCGGGGCCGGGTGCGGCTTGCGGCGCCGGGCCTCGCGCGTCATGCGCGGCGGCTTGCCGAGGAGCACGGACAGCTCCATTTCGACCGGCTCGTTCCTGAACTGCCGGTCCTTGACGACCAGGCATCCGTCATCGGTCACGATGCCGACGACGGCAGCCGGGCAGCGCTCGCGCTCGCAGATCGACTCGAACTCTCCGATGCGCTCGGCGGCGACGCCGAGCACGAAACGCTCCTGGGCCTCGTTGCACCACAGCTCGCGCGGCGTCATTCCGGGCTCTTCGTTGGGCAGTGCGCGCAGATCGATCGTGGCGCCCCGCCCGGCGATGTGGACGAGCTGCGGGAAGGCGTTCGACAGCCCGCCCGCACCGACGTCGTGAATGGAGAGCACCGGATTGCGCTCGCCGAGCCCCCAGCAGCGGTCGATGACCTCCTGGGCGCGCCTCTGCATCTCGGCGTTGCCCCGCTGCACCGAATCGAAGTCCAGGTTCTCGGGATTGGCGCCCGTGTCCACGCTCGACGCGGCGCCCCCGCCCATCCCGATCAGCATTCCCGGACCGCCGAGGTGCACGAGCAGGGCCCCGGGCGCGACCGCGTCCTTCCTCGCGTGCGCGGCGCTGATGTTGCCGAGCCCGCCCGCGATCATGATCGGCTTGTGGTAGCCGCGGACGATTCCGTCCTCTTCCATCTCGAACGCGCGGAAGTAGCCGGCGAGATTGGCGCGGCCGAATTCGTTGTTGAACGAGGCCGCGCCTATCGGTCCCTCGAGCATGATCTGCAGGGCGGAGGCGACGCGCTCGGGTTTTCCGGACGTCTTTTCCCACGCTTGCTCGAAATCCGGGATGCGCAGATGCGACACCGAGAAGCCGCACAGTCCCGCCTTGGGTTTCGCGCCGCGGCCGGTCGCCGCCTCGTCGCGGATCTCGCCGCCCGAGCCGGTCGCCGCCCCCGGAAAAGGCGAGATCGCAGTGGGGTGGTTGTGGGTTTCGCACTTCATCACCGTGTGCGTGAGCTCGTCCCGGTAGCGGTAGCGCCCGCCCGATTCCGGGTAGAACCGCGCGACCGGCGCCCCCTCCATGACCGCGGCATTGTCAGCGTAGGCGACCACGGTTCCGCGGGGACTGCGCGCGTGCGTGGTCTTGATCATGCCGAAGAGAGTTTCTTCCTGCGAAGCTCCATCGATGATCCATGAGGCATTGAAGATCTTGTGCCGGCAATGCTCCGAGTTCGCCTGAGCGAACATCGTGAGCTCCACATCGGTGGGGTCGCGGGCGAGCTTGCGGTAGTGCGCCAGGAGGTAATCGATTTCATCGGGCGCAAGAGCAAGCCCCAGGGCCGCGTTGGCGTCTGCGAGGGCCGCGCGCCCCCGCGCCAGCACGTTCACGATTTCGAGCGCCCTGGGATTGAAATGGCGAAACAGCGCGTCGGATTCGTCGAGCGAGCCGAGCACCGTTTCGGTCATGCGGTCGTGAATGAGCGCGAGGATCCGGGGCAATTCGGAATCGAGCGCCTGTCCGCCGGAAAAAAACCATGCGATGCCCCGCTCGATGCGTCGTACCGCTTCAAGACCGCATCGCCGCGCTATATCGGTCGCCTTCGAGGACCACGGCGAGATCGTTCCTAGGCGCGGCACGCTGAGCAGCATGCGGCCCTCGCCCGCGGGTGCAGGCTCGCCGTACTGCAGCAGGCGCTCGAGCACCGCGGTTTCGCGCGCAGCCAGCGCCCGCTCGATTTCGACGAAATGCCAGTGCTCGGCGGCGATGACGCGGACCGATCGATGGATCGTTGCGAGGCGGGAGTTGAGTTTGTCGAGCCGGAAGGCGGAAACGGCGCGGCTGCCGCGCAGCTTGAGGATCAACGACATGAGGCGTGCCGGTAAAGGGCGATTATACCGGAAGCCCGACCCGGGACTGACCCGGGGAACCCTAGTTCCCGCGTGTCAGTTGCTGCGGCGGAATTGGGGATTCTGCAAAGTGCCGGTGACCGCGAGCGTCGCGCGCGCCTGCACGCTCCGCGCGCGAATCTCGATCTGCATCCGCCCGGACAGGTTTTTCTGGGGATCCATTTCGCCCTGTCCCGTGCCGTTCAGGAGGCCTGACGCCATTCGGATCTGGCGAACGAGGATCCGGTTGGCGTCCGCGTATACGCCGCCGCTCATCTCGGAGAAGAGCGTCGTTCCTCCGCCGGAGCCGCTGCCCTGGAGCAGCCGGGTCATGTCGACGTTGGTGATCGCCCCCTTCTGTATCGTGAAATTGCCCTCGAGCTGGGCGTTCAGGATCAACCTTTCGGGGAGAAGCCCCTTCATGGAGTACACCCCCTTGCCCTGCAGCGTCCCTCCGGCGAGGAGCGGCGCGGCGATCTTCCCTGCCTCCATCTGGCGCACCGTCAACTCGCCCTCCATGCTCCAGCCGCTAGCCCATCTGAGGCGCACCGTGCCGAGCAGCCGCCCGCCGAACGCGCGCGCCTCGGCTTCGCTCAACGCGAGCTCGCCTCTCGTCACGGTGCCCTTCGCGAGAAACTCGCTGAGACCCGGATCCACGCCGATGGGAAAGGGGAAGGCGTCCGCGGAGATTTCGATCGCCGCTCTCTCCCCCTGAGGCTGCACCCTCACCGAAAGCTTGCGCTCGGCGTTGGAAATCGCAACCGACTGCAACGCGCCGTCCGCAGAAAGACTCGCAGCGACTTCCAGCGCCGGCAGGTTCAGTTCGGGGATATCGATCTTCAATCCCTTGGCAACTATACGCTGGACCCCGAACGACCCGCGCCTGCCCTTGTTCTGCAACAGCGCGGAGAGAAATCCCCGGGGGAAGGTCGCGCCTTCCAGCTCGAAACTCTTGAGCGATATTCGGCCCTCCAGCAGGGAGGTGACCACCGGGGTGGCCTTGATCACGGCTACTCGCATCGGGTGCTCTTTTCCGATCACCACCTTCTCGAGCTTCAGCTGCGGGAGCGGCAGCAGCGTCAGGTTGACGGTGCCGATCTTGACCGGCTCCCCGAGCCACGCCTGCGCCGCCTTTTCATACTGAGCGGATTCCAAGGGCACGAAGGGAAGCGCGGCAACCGCCACGACGAGGGTCAGGAGCAACATCACCGCAAATTGCTTCGCGAGGCCGCCGGGCCTTCTCTTCGCCCAGATTTCCCGCGCGGAAAGCGCCTCTTCCTTGGAAGACTCGTTCTCTTCCGCCCTGCCCTTCTTCGCCCTCGCCGCCTTGCGGGCCTTCTTGGCCGCCTTCGCCTGGGCCTTTTCCTCCTCGCGGATCCGCTTCTCCTCTTCCTTGGCACGTTTCTTCTCTTCTTCGGCGTGCTTTTCCTCCTCCTCGGCGCGCCGCGCTTCCTCGGTGCGCTGCGCTTCCTCCCCGGCTTCGCGACGGGCGCGCTCCTCCTCTTCCCTGCGCTCCTGCTCCTCGCGCTCCCTGTACTCAGCTTCGCGTCGCGCGTTCTCCTCCTGCTCCCGCAGCGAACGCTCGAGGACTTCGCGTTCCTCCTCTTGCTTGCGCAGCTCTTGCTCGCGCCTCGGCCGCTCCTCTTCCTCGCGGCGCGCGCGCTCCTCGGATTCACGCCTGGCGCGCATCTCGGCTTCGACCTTGACGCGCGCTTCGGCTTCGATGCGGGTCCTGAGCTCGGCCTGATCGTACTCCTCGCGCCGGCGGCGTTCGATTTCCTCGCGGCGCATGCGCTCCTCGACTTCCTTCCGGGTGCGCTCATCCGCCTCGCGCCTCACGCGCTCCTCGGCGTCCCCGCGCACTTTTTCCTCGATCTCCCTGCGGAGGCGCTCCTCGACCTCGCGTTTACCGGCCTGCTCCGCCTCGATGACCGCTCTCGTAACCGCTTCGCGGCGCGCCTTCTCTTCGGCTTCCCTGCGCTGCCGCTCTTCGGCCTCGCGCCGCGCCTGGTCGAGTGCTTCCGCTTGCGCTCTCGCCTGGGTGTCGGCTTTGGGGTCGGCACGCGCCGAAAGCCCGGCCCGCTCCGAAAGCCTTGCATTGTGTTCGGCCTCGGCTCTTGCCCGCGCCGCCGCCTCGGCTCTCGCCCTCGCCGCGGCTTCTTCGCGCGCGCGCGTAGCCTGAGCCTGGCGAGCGATTTCCTGCGCTTGGACCTGAAGTCTTGCGTCCTCGCCCGTCTTCGCGGAAGGCCTCGCGGGAGTAAACGCAGTGAAGTCGAGGTCCTCGCCGCTATCCGCGGGGGACGGTGCAGTCGGCGCGCGTGGGATCGAGGGCCGCGGCGCCTCGTCCTGCTTCGCGACGAACTCGCGCACGTAGCCTTCTCTTTCCATGCTCTTCAAGGCTTCGAGGAGCTCGGGCTCGGTCATCTTCGAGAATGTCCGCAGCAGCTCGGAAACGCTGACCTTGCCGTCGATTTCCTTGAGGATGTTGCGAAGATCCCGCGACAGAGCGCTGGTCTTGCCGGTCACCTCCATCAGGCCCTTGCCGGTCTTGGTGAGAATCGATCGACGATTCATACTCGGGTGCGGTTCATCGCCCTCGCGTAAGGCCGCGCGCCGCGATTATCGGCTGCCTATTATAGGCTGTCCATACCCGCCGCCCCCGGGCGTCTCGATCACGAAGCTGTCACCGGAATTCACCTGGATCTGATCACATCCTTCCAGCTCGACGACCTCGCCGCCGGCGCGGCACACCCGGTTGCGCCCCGTCATGCCGGGTGAGCCGCCCGCCATTCCGTAGGGCGCGATGCGCCGGTGCCCGGAGAGAATCGCGGCGGTCATCGGCTCCAGAAAGCGCACGCGGCGCATCGCGCCGTCCCCGCCGCGCCAGCGCCCCGCGCCGCCGCTCCCGCGGCGGATCTCGAAGCTTTCCAGCAGCACCGGAAAGCGCCACTCGAGCACCTCCGGGTCGGTCAGGCGCGAATTGGTCATGTGAGTCTGGACCACGTCCGCGCCTTCGAACCCGTCGCCCGCTCCGGATCCTCCGGCGATGGTTTCGTAATACTGAACCCTGTCGTCGCCGAAAGTGAAGTTGTTCATCGTGCCGCAGGAGGCCGCCATCAGGCCGAGCGCACCGTAGAGCGCGTCGGTGACGCATTGCGAGGTCTCGACGTTGCCCGCGACCACCGCCGCAGGATAACTCGGCCGCAGCATCGAGCCCTCCGGGATGATCACCTCGAGAGGCTTCAAGCAGCCCGCGTTCATCGGGATCTCGTCGTCGACGAGAGTGCGGAAAACGTAAAGCACCGCCGCCATGCATACCGCCGCGGGTGCATTGAAGTTGTCGGGCAGCTGCGGTGACGTGCCGGCGAAGTCGATCGTCGCGCCGCGCGTGTCGCGCCGGATGGTGATTTTCACCCGGATCACGCCTCCGTTGTCCATCGCGTAGCTGAAATCGCCGTCTTTCAACACGCCGATGACGCGCCGCACCGCTTCCTCCGCGTTGTCCTGCACGTGCCTCATGTAGGCGTAAACGACGTCGAGCCCGAAGTGCGCCACCATGCGCCGCAGTTCCTGCGAGCCCTTTTCGTTGGCGGCGATCATGGCGCGCAGGTCGGCCATGTTCTGCTGCACGTTGCGCGCGGGATAGCGGCCCGAGGAGAGCAGCGCGACGGTTTCGGCGTCGCGCAGGCGGCCCTCCTCCACCAGCAGGAAATTGTCGATCAACACGCCCTCTTCCTCCACCACTCTGCTGCCCGGAGGCATCGATCCGGGAGTGATGCCGCCGATGTCCGCGTGATGGCCGCGCGAACCGACGTAAAACAGGATTTCTCTCCCGGCATCGTCGAAGACGGGAGTGATGACCGTCACATCCGGAAGGTGCGTTCCGCCGTTGTAGGGGGCGTTCAGCACGTAGACGTTGCCGGCCTTCATCCGGCCGCGGTTCGCGCCGATCACGGCGCGCACGCTCTCGCCCATCGAACCCAGGTGCACCGGCATGTGCGGCGCATTCGCGATGAGATGTCCCTGCTGATCGAACACCGCGCAGGAAAAATCGAGCCGTTCCTTGATGTTGACCGAGTAAGCCGTGTTCGCGAGCCGCAGGCCCATCTGCTCGGCGATCGACATGTAGAGATTGTTGAAGACTTCGAGCATGACCGGGTCGACGCCGGTGCCGATCGCGCGGCGCTGCGGCCGCGCTTCCACGCGCTCCAACACGATGTGATTGGAGCGCATCACCTCGGCTTGCCAGCCCGGTTCGACCACCGTGGTCGCGTTCTTCTCGGCGATGATCGCCGGACCCGGAATCCTGTCTCCGACCGCCAGCCGCTCGCGAACGAAGACCGGGGCGCGGTGAGCGCGTCCGCCGGTATGCAAGCTCACCCATTCCGCCGGGCCGGTGCCGGCCCTTTGCGCGTCGCTTCCCGCCGGTTCGGCCGGCACCGCCGCCGCGCCGAAGGCTTCCACGGAGACCGACTCGGCGATCAAGGCCCGGCCCGGCATCAGAAAGCTGTAGCGCTTGCGATAGGCCGCTTCGAACGAGCGGGTCATTTCGGCGACGCTGCCGAAGTTCACGATCAACGCCGAATCGGTGCCGTCGTAACGCAGATGCACGCGGCGGACGACGCTCAGGCGTGCCTGCGGCACGCCCTGGGTCATCAGCTCCTCTTGCGCCGACCGGGACAGGTTCTCCAGCGCGCCTGCGAGGACACCGAGCTTGTCCGCCTCGAGCTTCACCTCGACGGCCTCTTCGCGCATCGCCGTCGTATCGGCGAGCCCCATGCCGTAAGCCGAAAGAACGCCGGCGAGCGGATGGATGAAGACGCGCGTCATGCCGAGCGCGTCGGCGACCAGGCAGGCGTGCTGCCCCGCCGCGCCGCCGAAGCAGCACAGCGTGTACTCGGTGACATCGTGGCCGCGCTGCACCGAAATTTTCTTGATGGCCTCGGCCATGTTGCCGACCGCGATTTCCACGAAGCCCTCTGCGACCTGCTCCGGAGCGCGGGTGTCGCCCGTGGCGCGGCGGATCTCGCCGGCAAGGGCCGCGAATTTCGCGCGCACGACCGCGTCGTCGAGGGGCTCGTCGCCGCCGGGGCCGAATACCGGGGGAAAGAATTTCGGCTGGATTTTCCCGAGCATGAGGTTGCAGTCGGTCACCGTCAGCGGGCCTCCGCCGCGGTAGCTCGCCGGCCCCGGATTGGCGCCCGCCGAGTCGGGGCCGACGCGATATCGCGAGCCGTCGAAATGCAGGATCGAGCCGCCGCCCGCCGCCACGGTGTGAATGCTCATCATGGGCGCGCGCATGCGCACGCCCGCGACCTGGGTCTCGAACGCGCGCTCCAGATCACTCAATTGAGCGCCGGCAAAGTGCGAGACGTCGGTCGAGGTGCCGCCCATGTCGAAGCCGATGATCTTGTCGAAACCCGCGGTGAGCGAGGCGCGCACCGCGCCGACCACTCCGCCGGCGGGTCCGGACAGGATGCTGTCCTTGCCGGCGAAGCGGCGCGCGTCGGTGAGCCCCCCGTTCGACTGCATGAACATGAGGCGCACGCCGCGCAGTTCCGCCGCAACCCCGTCCACGTACCGGCGCAGGATGGGAGACAGGTAAGCGTCCACCACCGTGGTGTCCCCGCGCGACACGAGCTTCATCAGCGGGCTCACCTCGTGCGACACGGAAACCTGGGAGTAACCGATGGCGTGCGCCAGCTCCGCTATTCTCCGCTCGTGCTGCTTATAGCGGTAACCGTGCATAAGCACGATCGCGGCCGAGCGGTAGCCTTCGCCGTATGCCGATTCGAGATCGCGCCGGGTCCGATCGGCCTCGAGAGGAATCAGCACCTCGCCTCGAGCGCCGATGCGCTCCTCCACCTCGACGACTTTCGAATAAAGGAGCTCGGGGAGAACGATGTGCCGGTCGAAGATGCGCGGCCGGTTCTGGTAGGCTATGCGCAGGGCGTCGCGAAAGCCGCGTGTGATGAAGAGCACGGTGCGCTCGCCCTTGCGCTCCAGGAGCGCGTTGGTCGCGACGGTCGTGCCCATCTTCACGACCTCGATGCTTTCTCCGGGTATGGTTGCCCCGGGGGGGACTGCGAGCAGCTCGCGTATTCCGGCGATCGCGGCATCGCGGTAGCGGCCGGGATTCTCGGAGAGCAGTTTGTGGGCGAGGATGCGCCCGTCAGGGCGAAGGGCGACGATATCGGTGAAAGTGCCGCCGCGGTCGATCCAGAAGGTAAACGTGCCGCCGCGGTCGATCCAGAACTGCCATCCCCTGCGCATCGTCTAAAATTGCCCGAAATTCCATACGATGTCCACAGAAGGTGTTGATGCGGTAATCGTGGGCGCAGGCGTGGTGGGTCTCGCCGTTGCGAGAGCGCTGGCGCTCGGCGGGCGCGAAGTCATCGTGCTGGAGAGCGAAAGCACGATCGGCACGGGCACGAGCTCCCGCAACAGCGAGGTGATTCACGCGGGAATCTACTATCCCCCGGGGTCGCTCAAGGCGCGGCTGTGCGTGGCGGGCCGGCGGGCGCTCTATCCTTTCCTCGCCGAGCATGGCGTTGCGCACCGGCGCTGCGGCAAGTTGATCGTCGCCACCGACCCGAACCAGGTCCCGGGCCTTGAAAGGTTCCATGCGCAGGCCAAGGCCAACGGCGTCGCCGATCTGCGCGTGCTTTCCGCCCGCGAAGCCCGTGCGCTCGAGCCGCGGCTCGCCTGTGTGGCGGCGCTCGAGTCTCCGTCGACGGGAATCGTGGACAGCCACGCGTTCATGCTGGGGTTGCGCGGCGATGCCGAGGCCCACGGCGCCGCGATCGCATTTCGCAGCCCGCTCCTCGTCGGGCACATCGAGAACGGAGCGATCGAGCTGGAAGTGGGCGGCCGAGAGCGCTTGCGCCTGCTCGCGCGCGCCGTCGTAAACAGCGCCGGCCTGTTCGCCCAGGACGTTGCGCGAAGCATCGAGGGATTTCCCGCGGAACGGATCCCGCCGGCTCACTACTGCAAGGGTAACTATTTCAGCCTTTCGGGGCGCTCGCCGTTTTCCCGGCTGGTCTAGGCCGGCCAGGCGCGTTTCGGTCCCGATGTCGAATGGATCGAGCGGATCGACTATGACGTCGACCCGAGGCGCGCGGAGGTTTTTTACAAGGCGATACGCGGCTACTGGCCGGGCCTCCCGGACGGCGCCTTGCAGCCCGCGTATTCCGGAATCAGGCCCAAGCTCCAGGCGCGCGGCGAGGCCTCGCGCGATTTCCTCATCCAGGGGCCGGCCGACCACGGCGTCGCGGGCCTCGTCAATCTGTTCGGCATCGAGTCTCCGGGCCTGACCGCGTCGCTCGCGATCGGAGACGCCGTGCTCGAGCTTCTCGGCGATTGACGCACGGACCGGAGGTCTGACAAACTTCGCTGCTCGGC
>VBCT01000030.1 GCA_005882235.1 Betaproteobacteria bacterium | reverse complement strand
AACCCCTTTGTCGCCAACAGCTATCCCAAGGAAACGAAGCTGTGGCGCATCGCGCGCCCCTACCTCGAGAAGCGACTCGATGCGCAGGGCGTCAAGCTGCTTTATTCGGTGCCCTGGCCGCCGCAGGGCGTCTACGCGAAAAAGGAGATCAACTCGACCGCCGACCTGAAGGGCGCCAAATTCCGTACCTACAGCCCGACCACCGCGCGGCTGGCCGAACTGATGGGGGCGATCCCGACCACGGTGCAAGTCCCCGATATTCCACAGGCGTTCAAGACAGGTCTGGTTGACTCGATGATCACCTCGGGCGCGACCGGAGTGGACACCCAGGCGTGGGATTATCTTTCGCACTACTACGACACGCAGGCGTTCCTGCCGCAGAACATGGTGGTGGTGAATAAGAACGCATGGAGCAAGTTGAACTCCGGCGAGCAGAAGGCTGTCCTCGATGTCGCCCGGGCGGCCGAGACGCGCGGCTGGAAGACGAGCGAAGCGGAGAACGAAGGCTACGTCAAGACCATGGCTTCGCACGGAATCAAGATCATGAAGCCCTCCGCGAAGCTCACCGCCGAATTCGAGACGATCGGCAAGCAAATGGCCGATGAGTGGGCGAAGAAGGCCGGCGCGGAGGGCGAGGAGATCCTCAGGGCGTTCCAGGCCAGATAATCCCGCCTCCGATGCGCGGAGCGCTCGACCTGCTGTACAAGGGATCCGGCTTCCTGGCCGGATTTTTTTTGGTGGCGATCGCGGTCCTCTCGACCGCGCAGATTGCGGCCCGCGAACTCGGCTTCGCCGCGTCTTCGTACGACGACTTCGCCGGTTTCTGTCTTGCGGCGAGCTCGTTCCTCGGCCTCGCTTACACCTTCCGGGAAAACGAGCACATCCGCATGACGCTGTTGCTTCATCACGCGCGCGGCGGAACGCGGCGTGCTCTCGAACTGGTCAGCTTGGCCGTGGCCGCGTTCCTCGTCGGTTACTTTGGGTGGTACGCCTGCGACATGACGATCGTTTCGTACAGGTTGAACGACGTGTCGCAAGGCCTGGTCGCGGTGCCGTTGTGGATTCCGCAGACAGGCATGACGCTCGGACTTGTGACTCTTTTTGTCGCAAT
>VBCT01000200.1 GCA_005882235.1 Betaproteobacteria bacterium | reverse complement strand
TCGCCAAGATAATCCTTCCGTGGTTCGGGGGGAGCGCCGCGGTGTGGACGATCTGCATGCTCTTTTTCCAGGTGCTGCTTCTCGCCGGCTATGTCTATTCGCACGCCTACGTCCGGTTGCGGATACCGGCGCGGCGCCACCTTCACATCGCGCTCCTCGCGCTCGCCGCGGCGACTCTGCCTCTCGCCGCGAGCACCGCCTGGAAGCCCGCAGGCGGCGAAGACCCGACGTGGCGGATACTGGCGCTCCTCGCGACGAGCGTCGGGCTGCCCTATTTCGTGCTCTCCACCACGGGCCCTCTGGTTCAGGCCTGGTACGCGCGCTCGCACGAAGGCGCCGCGCCCTATCGCCTGTTTGCGCTCTCCAATCTGGGATCGATGCTCGCGCTCGTCTCGTATCCCCTGGCCGTCGAGCCGCTTCTCGCCCTGGGCACGCAGGCAGCCGTCTGGTCGGCGGGCTTCGTCCTCTTCGCGCTTGCGTGCGCGGCGCTCGCCTGGCGCAGCAAAGGCGCCGAGGCGCAGCCTCTCGCGGGAGGCGAGTCGAGCAAGCCCGGACCGGGGCTGCAGGCGCTCTGGGCGGGACTCGCCTGCTGCGCATCGGTGTTGCTGCTCGCGTTCACCGGCCACATGACGCTCAACATCGCGGCCATCCCCTTCCTGTGGGTACTGCCTCTCGCGCTCTACCTCTTGAGCTTCGTGCTCTGCTTCGAAGCTTCGGGCTGGTACCGGCGCTGGCTCTTTGTGCCTCTGCTCGGCGCGGGGCTCGCAGGAGTCTGCGTGACGCTCACCCACTCCAATCCGAGCATCTGGACCCTGATACCGCTCTACTCCGCCACGCTCTTCGCTGCGTGCATGGTCTGCCACGGGGAGCTCGCGCGCTCCAAACCGCATCCGCAGCATCTCACCGGTTTCTATCTCATGCTTGCGCTCGGCGGGGCGGCGGGCGGCGTGCTCGTCGGCCTCGTTGCGCCCAACGTGTTCGAGGACCTCTACGAGCTGCCGATCGGCATGCTCGCGCTCTCGCTGCTCGTGATCGCCGCGCTGCTGCGCGACCGAGCGAGCCTGCTCCACGGACGCTTTAGAATCGCCGCCCGGATCGCATTCGTCGCGCTGACGGCCGCGCTCGCGCTCGCCCTGTACAGGACCTACGCGGAAAACTCGGCCGACACGCGGGTCACTTCCCGCAACTTCTACGGCGTGCTCAACGTGCGCGATTCGGGCGAAGGGCCGGACGCGATGCGGATGCTCTCGCACGGCACCATCGTTCACGGCAAGCAGTTCCTGGAACCCGAGCGGCGCGACTGGCCGACGAGCTACTACGGACGGACGTCGGGCGTCGGGCTCGCTCTGCTAGCCGCGCGCGAGCGCGGCCCCTTGCGCGTGGGCGTGGTGGGCCTGGGCGCGGGGACGCTCGCCGCCTACGGCAGGACGGGCGACGTCTTCCGCTTCTACGACATCAACTCCGGCGTGGTCGAGCTCGCCCGCTCGGAATTCACGTTTCTCGAGGACAGCGCGGCGAAGGTGGAGGTGGCGCTCGGGGATGCGCGCCTGTCGCTTGAGCGCGAGCCGCCTCGCAATTTCGACGTTCTCGCGCTCGACGCCTTCTCGAGCGACGCGATTCCCGTGCATCTGCTCACGGTGGAGGCCTTTAAAACCTATTTGCGCCATCTCAAGCCGGGCGGAGTCCTCGCCGTGCACATCTCCAACCGCTACCTCGACCTGGTTCCTGTGGTGCAGCAGGCGGGGCGGCGCTTGTCGCTCGAGGTGCGCCGGGTGGAGAGCGACGACGACGACGAGGCGGGGGTGTACCGTTCCGACTGGATGCTGCTTTCCGCCTCGCCCGCGCCTTTCGAAGGAGAGCTGCTGAAGGAAGCGGCGGAACGTATCGACGCGGTGCCGCGCGTAAGGCTGTGGACCGACGACTACAGCGACTTGTACCGGATACTGAAGTAGGGCCCACCCTGCCGCTTCGACGAGCTACTTCGTGAGCGCAAGTGAATCGCGAAGCAGGATTTGATGCGCGCGAACCTCGATGTGTCCGCTCGCCTCCAGTTCTTTCATGACGCGGGTCACCATCTCGCGCGTCGCCCCGATCATCTTCGCGATCTGCTGCTTGGGCAGCTTCCCGGTCACCACTTTCTGGCCGTCGACGGTCTCGGCCATTTCCAGTAGAAGTCGCGCGACGCGTCCGTAAACGTCCATCAACGCCAGGCTTCCGATCTTCTTGTCCGCTTCGCGCAGGCGCCTCACGAGCCCGCGTATCACGTTCATCGTAAGGTCGAAGTTCTTCCGCAAACACTTCGTGAAATCCGTTCGCGTAATCGTGAGCAGCTCGCAGGGTTCGATAGTCACTACGGTCGCCGAGCGCGGCGCCTGATCGATCAGTCCCATCTCACCGAAGAAATCGCCCTGGTCCAGAATCGCGAGAATCACCTCTCGTCCCTCCTTGTCGCTCATGATGACTTTTAGCCGCCCGGAGATCACGATGTGAAGTGCATCGGCGGGATCGCCGGCGACGACGACGGCCGACTTCTTCGGATACGCTTTGCGTAATAGCACCGAGGCGAGCAGCACGAGCTGAGCTCCAGGCAACAGGGAGAACAGCGGCACACTTCGGAGCAGTAAAGGCGAGGCCACCGGTGCTGCGCGCATGCATGTTTCTCCGTCCGCAGGAGATTTGAGCAGATTTAACGTCTGTCACGCAGCAATCTATTCCAGCCGCCAAAGCGGGGCAAGCCGTCTGGACGGACTACAGCGACCCGTGGCGGATCCTGAAGTAGCGCGCGGTTTGCGGTAGAATTTCCACGTTCCCGCCCGCATCGTTTTCCTATCGGAGCCTCGCATGAACGACCCCAAGATCTCCGGCATCGCCGCCCTCAATCTCAAGGACCCTTCTCTCTTTCGCCAGCAGTGCTACGTCGACGGCAAATGGGCCGACGCCGACAGCGGCAAGTCGATTCCGGTCAATAACCCCGCCACCGGCGAGATCCTCGGCACCGTGCCCAACATGGGCGCTGCGGAGGCGCGGCGCGCGATCGAGGCGGCGAACGCCGCGTTTCCCGCCTGGCGCGCGAAGACCGCCAAGGAGCGGGCCAACATCCTCAGGAAATGGTTCGACCTGATGATGGCGAACCAGGAGGACCTCGCCAAGATCCTCACCGCCGAGCAGGGCAAGCCGCTCGCTGAAGCGCGCACCGAGATCTCCTACGGCGCGTCCTTCATCGAATGGTTCGCGGAGGAAGGCAAGCGCATCTACGGCGACACCATCCCGGGACACCAGGCCGACAAGCGCATCGTCGTCATCAAGGAGCCGATCGGCGTGTGCGCGGCGATCACGCCGTGGAATTTCCCGAACGCCATGATCACTCGCAAATCGGGGCCCGCGCTCGCCGCGGGCTGCACCATGGTCCTGAAACCCGCGACCGCGACCCCGTACTCCGCGCTCGCGATGGCGGAGCTGGGCGAGCGCGCGGGGATCCCCAGGGGCGTCTTCAGCGTCCTCACCGGCAGCTCTTCCGCTATCGGGGGCGAGATCACCTCCAATCCGATCGTGCGCAAGGTGACCTTCACCGGCTCGACCGCGGTCGGCAAGGTACTGCTCGAGCAGTGCTCGAAGACCGTGAAGAAGACCTCGATGGAGCTCGGCGGCAACGCGCCTTTCATCGTCTTCGACGACGCCGACCTCGATGCAGCGGTCGAAGGCGCGCTCGCCTCCAAGTACAGGAACACCGGCCAGACCTGCGTGTGCGCGAACCGCCTGCTCGTGCAGGACAAGGTCTACGACGCTTTCGCCGCCAAGCTCACCGAGAGGGTGAAAGCGATGAAAGTCGGCAACGGCATGGAGCCCGGCGTCGTGCAGGGCCCGCTCATCGACAAGGCCGCGGTGGAGAAGGTCGAGGAGCACATCAGCGACGCGCTCGCCAAAG
>VBCT01000211.1 GCA_005882235.1 Betaproteobacteria bacterium | reverse complement strand
TGCCTCCGGGTCCTTCACGACTTCGCCCAACGACCGCATATAGTTGTTGTAGCCGGTGAAGCTCGAAGTGAGCAGCACGTTTTTCCTGGGATTCACTGCGAGATCGTAGCCGTAACCGTCCCCGCCGTTATCGACCGGCATCGCGTAGCTCGCGATGAAGTCGCCTTTGTTGTTGTATAACGCTATCCCGGTAACACCGCCCTTGTCCCTCGCGTTGGAGAGCGCCTGGACCAGCATCCGCCCGGGCAAGGCATAGTAGGTGTGCGGACCGACATAGCCGGTCTTCTCCGCCAGGTTCGTGATGGTGTTGACGAGCCGAGGTCTGCCGGGATCGGTCGCGATGTCAAAAACGTGGATCCTGCTGTTTTCCAGGCCGCCTGCCCAGAGGAAGCGCCGGTCGTCGGTGAAGCCCATGTGATGAGCCTCGCCGCGCGACCCGACCGAGACCCGTTGAATCGCCTTGCCGTAGTTCTTCGACCTGGGATTGACATCCACCGTCACCATTTTGTCGGAGCCATCGCCCAGACCCTCCACGCCCAGCGCCCAGACATAAACGTAGTCCTCCTGCCCCTTGATCAATTTGGTGACGTAAGGCGAGTTGCAGGTCTCGTCCCCGTAGGCTTGCGGGACTTCAAGCGACACGGCAGCCACGAAGACGAGCGCCGCGTAAGACATTGCCCGACTGAACCGGATCATGACGACTCCCCTTTGGAAAATACGTTGACAAGTGCCCCGAATGTTTGTGCCGCTCAATCCAGCTTCGCGCCGCTGAGCTTCACCAGCTTCGCGTACTTATCGTACTCCGCGCGCATCAGCGCGTCGAACTGCTCGGGCGTGCTCGTCCCGATGCGCACGCCGAACCCGGCGATCTTGGCGTTGACCTCGGGCGACGCGACGGCGGCGACGACGCCGGCGTTCAGTCTCTCGATGATCGCGCGAGGTACGCCCGCCGGCACGAGAGCGCCGAGCATGGAAGCCATGTCGAAACCGGGAATGCCGAGCTCGGCGATCGTCGGGATGTCGGGCAGCGCGGGCGTGCGCTTGCCGTCGGCGCTCGCGAGGATGCGCACCTTTCCCGCCTTTGCGTACTGCGCCATCGCGGTGTAGCTCGAGAACGCGACCTGCACGTCGCCCGCGATCAGGGCCGGCCCGGCCTGCCCCATTCCCTTGTAGGGCACGTGCACCATGCTGATCCCCGCGAGCGACTTGAAGAGCTCGGTGGTGATGTGATGGATCGAGCCGTTGCCCGCGGAAGCGTAGGCGAGCTTCCCCGGATTCTTCTTCGCGTAGGCGATGAACTCGGCGTAGGTCGTCGCCGGGACGGAAGGGTGCACCGTGAGGAAGGTCGGCAGCGTCGAGATCGTGGTGATACCGGCGAAATCCTCGAGCGGCCGGTAAGGCACCTTCGCGTACAGGTGCGGATTGATCGCCCAGATCGCGCTGTCGCAGACGTAGGCGGTGTAGCCGTCGGGCGCGGACTTGGAGACCATTTCCGCGGCGATGTTGCCGTTCGCGCCGATGCGGTTCTCGATCACCACGGGCCCCCAGGACTCGCTCATCTTCTGCGCGATCAGGCGAGCGAACACGTCGGGCGAGCCCCCCGGCGAGGTGCCGACGATGATCTTGACCGTCTTCGCGGGATATTGAGCGGCGGCGGGGATCGGCGCGAGCGAAGCGATCGCCAGAGCGAGAAAGAGAGCGCGTATGCCCATGTCAGGCCGGAGCGAGACGCGCAGCGCGCTTCAACATGGTCATCACCTCGTCGGAAAACAACGCGATCGAGCCCAGCGTCTCCTCCAGGCTGAGATTGCCGAACGCGAATTGCCCGACGAAATAATTCGCGCCCGATTCGGCGAGCTGCGCGCGCACGTACTCGGCGACGCCTTCGGGGTCGCCGGCAAACGCGCGCCCGTCCTCGGCGATCGCGTCGAATTCCGGCGGCCGCGAATGCCGGTGGCCGAATCCCATGCGCGAGGAAAGATAGGTGAAGCTCTCGTGCCAGCTGCGGTACGCCCTGCGCGCAAGGGCGCGCGCCTCGTTCGTATTTTTTCCGACGACGATAAACCGCCCCAGCCCCATCCTGGGCAAGGGGGCGTCGCCGCGCGCCTCCTTCCACACCGCGCGAAACCGCGCGAAGGCCGGCTTGAGCTCGGCGACCGTATCGAGGCCGACCACGTTCATTCCGCGCCGCGCGGCGCGCTCGGCGGCCTCCGGCGAATGCACGCCGTACCAGAGCGGCGGATGCGGCTTCTGCAGCGGCGGAATGGCGAGCGGCAGGCGCCGCTTTCCGCTCTCGGCCGTGACCGTGACTTCGCCTTCGCTCAAGGCGTCGAGGATGAAACCGACCGTTTCCTGGTGCGTCTTCTCCGTCTGCGCCGGATCGACGTCGAAGAAACGCACCTCGGCGGGCAGGGCGCCGCGGCCGAATGCGACCTCCAGCCGCCCGCCGCTCATCTGGTCGAGCATGCAGATCTCCTCGAGCAGCCTCAAGGGATGATAGAGCGGCGCGACGTACACCATGGGCCCGAAGCGCAGTCGCTTCGTGCGCTGCGCGACCGCCGCGAGGAACACGGAAGGCGAAGGCGCCATGCCGAGGGGCGTGAGATGGTGCTCGGCGACGTGGTAGGAGTGGAAGCCCGCGCGCTCGTAGGCTTCCACGATCTCCAGGCGCTCGCGGTAGAAGCGCTCGTGCGGACGCTCGCCGAGATCGAGGTGATCGAAGACGCCGAATTCCATTCCTAGCGCGCCTTGCGTGCCAGCCGCGGCATCGCGCCCGCCGCCTCGATTCTGCGCATCGATTCGCTCGTGAACTCGGCGCTCGGCGCGTTGCCGCCGATCACGAACATCAGGATCGAAGGCTTGTTCTTCGGGCCCTTGGTCACGTTCATGAAGCGGCGCGAAGCGCCGGGCGGGAACGAGATCAGGTCGAGCGGCTTCAGATCCACGTGCTCGAGCCTGCCCCGTTCGTTCTCCCAGCTCGCGCGCCAGGTGCCGGTCATGGCGATGAAAGTCTCGTTGGTGTCGTGGTTGTGCAGCATCGGGCCCTTGCCTGGCAGCGCGCGGCAATAGCCCAAGTTGAAACCTTCTGAGATCTTGATCGCCGCGAGGCGCGCGGCAATGTCGCCTACCGGTGACTGCTTGCCGTTCTTCTCCACCCTGGGCGGCTGGAAGCCGATGACGTTGTAGAGGATGCGTTCGCAGCCGGGCATCTTCGAATCGGGCAGGCCGCCGTCGGAGCCTTTCAATTTCTTGAAGCGCGCGACGCGCTTCATCATCGCCTTGCGCGATATGCCGCGGCGCGGCAGCGTCTCTTTGTATTCCATGATTCCCTCCTACCTGATGTTGCATAATAACTCCTGGAGGAGGAGGCATGAAAGCACCGCGCTTTGCCTACGCGAGACCCGCGTCGCTCGCCGAAGCGCTC
>VBCT01000210.1 GCA_005882235.1 Betaproteobacteria bacterium | reverse complement strand
GGACGATCTCGGCGATCTCGGCGGCGGTCGCGTGCTCCGCGAGAGCGTCGTAGCGGAACACTCGCTGGTTGAAATAGCCGAATAGAGCCATGGGTAGCACCGGCCACAGCAGCGGAACCAACCATAGCGGCAAGCTGACCGCAAAGAGAAACCCAAACAGTATGAGCGCGGCGAGGGCGTTCCAGAGGCTGCCGGCGAACGTGCCCCCCTTCCGGCGGACGAGCCCCGGGTAGTCGCGCCCGCCGACATGAGCGGCCATCGCGGGCATGGAAACGATGCTGATGATCAGCACCGCGGTGATCAGAACTGCGGGCACGAACAAGAGCAGCAGGAGGATCCAGCCGAACCATGCCGCAATGAGCTTGAGAGGCCAGATCGAGACCGCCCATTCGTACGCCGGCCACTGGTGCAACTGTGCTGCGATCCACTGCGCAGCCTCGCCCCAGTAAAGCACGGCGAGCGTCACCCATAGGACAAGCGCGACGATCACCGGCCATACCATGAGCCAGAGCATCCTTGGATGCAGCAGGCTCACAAACGCCCGCGCGAGGGCATTGAGTATCGCGTTCATATGGACCGTCCGAAGCGCTGAAAATCAGCGCTGAATAGTTTGCCACATCTTCGACAGCCGCTTGACCGAAACCGGCGCGGAGGTCTTCAGCTCCTGGGCGAAGAACTGTACGCGCAGCTCCTCCAGCAGCCAGCGAAACTGCTCGAGTTGAGGATCGCTGCTGCCCGATTTCACTTGCTTGGCGTGTTCTCGCAGCCATTGCGCGCACAGTGGCGCGAATTCCGCGGCGAGACGCGCGTCGCGGCCGGGATCGGCTCTCAGCTTGTCGAGCCGCAGGCCTGCGGCCTTCAGGTAGCGCGGGAAGTGCTGCAGCCGCTCGTAGGGCGTCTGCTCGATGAACCGCTTGGAGAGAAGTCGGGCCGTGCTCTCCTGGATGTCGCGGCAGGGCTCGGGAAACGCCTTAGACGCCTGCTGCAGCTTTTTCTGCAGCCCTGCATGCTCGGCGAGAATTATTCCTGCGAGCCGCGCGATTTCCTGCGCAAGGAGCGTAACGCGCGAGCGCGCTTCCTCGCGGCGCCGCTCAAACTCGGCGCGCGACCGCGGCCAAGGCTCCTGCATGCAGGCACGATCGAAAGCCGCGGCAAGCAGCTGCTCCTTCAGATCGGCGACCTCGCCGAAAACGGCGAACTGAAGCACCATGGCCTGCGACCCGGGTAGATTCTTCTCGATGTGGCGAGCCTGCTCCTTCAACTGCAGCCTGAACAGCCGGCGCAGTCCCGTGCGATGCGCTTCGCGGGCCTTCTCCGCGGAATCGAAGACCTCGAGGCTGACGGAATCTTCGTGGTCTGCCAGACCCGGATATCCGATGAGTGTCTGGGATCCGTGCCGGACTTCCATCACCTCCTCGAGGTCCCCGAAATTCCAGGCGGTGACTTTCGCTGCCGGCGCATCCGAGCGCGCAAGCTCGGCGAACTGCTCTCCCGCCTTCTGGCCGAGCTCGGCGCGCAGCTGGGCGAGGTTGCGTCCCGACGCGAGCTGCCGCCCGTGCTCGTCGACGATGCGGAAATTCATCCACAGGTGCGCGGGGAGCGTTTCCGGCCGGAAGGCATCGAGCGGAACGGCGAGGTTGAGCTCGCGGCGCGCGTAGCGGGCGATGGCCTGCGCGGGCGGCGCATCCGCGTGCTCGTTCGCTCGCAGGAATGAGTCGACGAACTCCTGCAGCGGACCGAGCTGGTGGCGGAGCTTCTGCGGCAGCGACTTGGCGAGCCGCGTGACCTTCTCGCGCGCGAGCCCGGGCACGAGCCAGTCGCACCGTGCCGCATCGACCTGATTCAGCGCGAGAAGCGGCACAGTGAGCGTTACGCCGTCGCGCGGCGAGCCGGGCTCGTGATGGTAATCGAGCGCGAAGCTGCGTCCCGCCATCTCCAGCCGGTGCGGAAACTGCACTGTCGTGATCCCCGCCGCCTCGTGGCGCATCAGGTCCTCGCGCTTGAGGAACAAGAGCTTCGGGTTCGCGCTTTCCGCTTCGCGGCGCCAGCGGTCGAAATCCGCACCGTTGTGGAGTCCTTCGGGAACGAGGCTCTCGTAGAACGCGCAGATCAGCTCGTCGTCCACAAGCACGTCGGGCCGGCGTGACTTGTGCTCGAGCTGCTCGATCTCCTGGACGAGCCTGCGGTTGTGCACAAAGAACGGCGCACGCGTGTCGTAGTCGCCCTCGACCAGCGCCTGGCGGATGAATATCTTCCGCGATTCGACCGGGTCCATGGGTCCGTAGTGCATGCGCCGCTTTGCATACAACAGCAGCCCGTAGAGCGTGCCACGCTCGAACGCGGCGACGCGCGCCGGCTGCTTCTCCCAGTGCGGCTCGTACTGGTGCCGCTTGACGAGGTGCGCGCCGACCGACTCCAGCCACTCGGTCTCGACGGTGGCGACGCAGCGCGCGTACAGCCGCGTGGTCTCGGTCAGCTCCGCCGCCATCACCCAGCGTCCGGCCTTCCTTCCCACGCCCGAGCCGGGGTGAACCCAGAAGCGGATGCCGCGCGCGCCGAGATAATTTCCTTCCTCGGTCTTCGTGCCGACGTTGCCGAGCAGGCCAGCGAGCAGCGCCCGATGGACTTGCTGATACGCGGCGGGCGTTCCGGAAATGCGCCAGCCGAGCTCGACGACCAGCTCCTTCAATTGCCCGTGGATGTCGCGCCACTCCTGCATGCGGTTGAAGGAAAGGAAATGCTCGCGGCAGGCCTCGTGCAGCTTGCGGCTGGATTTCCTGTGCGCGAGCGCTTCCTCGAAGAAATTCCAGAGCTTGATCCAGGAAAGGAAATCCGACTTCTCGTCGTCGAAGCGTTTCTGCGCCTCGTCGGCGGCGGCAGCGCGCTCGCTCGGCCTCTGGCGAGGGTCCTGCACCGAGAGTCCCGCGGCGATGATCAGCACCTCGCGCAGGGCGTTCTCCGATTTCGCCGCGAGAACCATGCGGCCGATGCGCGGGTCGACCGGCAGCCTCGCAAGCTGCTTTCCGATTTCGGTCAGCTCGTTGGCTTCGTCTACCGCGCCCAGCTCGGCGAGCAGCGCGTACCCGTCCTGGATCGCCTTGGACGCAG
>VBCT01000209.1 GCA_005882235.1 Betaproteobacteria bacterium | reverse complement strand
GGTGGCCGAAACCTCGATGGTGCGCTCCTCGCGCAGGACCATTTCGATCGGGTTGGGCGTGATCTTGCGCGTGGTTTCGTCGACGGTATTGACGATGCCCCGCAGCGGCAATCCCCGCGCCGAGGCCGTGGTCCAGCCGGTCAATGCCTCCGCCACCGGATTGAGGTATTCGACCCAACCGTCGGTGCCGGTCGTGATCACGCCGTCGGCGATGGACGCGAGGGTGACCTGAGCGCGCTCTTTCTCGGCAAACAACTCCGCTGCAGTCAGCCGGCGGTCTGTCGTGTCGGTCATCGCTCCGGCCATGCGCATCGCCCGTCCCGCGGCGGTGCGCAGCGCCTGACCGCGGAAGTGGAACCAGCGGTATTCCCCGGCCTTGGTCTGCATCCGCATTTCGATGTCGAACGGACCGCCGCGCTGCAGATGTCCGTCGATGGCCTGCTCGTGGGCAGGCTTGTCCTCCGGATGCAAGCGCGAATTGAACGCCTCCACGTTGTCGCCCATTTCCCGCTCTGTGTAGCCCAGGAGCTCCTTGAAGCGCGGCGAGTAGTAGACCTCGCCGGTATCGATGTTCCAGTCCCAGAGCCCGTCGTTGCTGCCCGTCACCGCAAGATTGAACCTCTCCTCGCTCAGCTTGAGCGCCCGCTCGGCCTCCTCTCTGCGCCGGACCAACCGGTACGAGAGGTAGATGCCCACGGGGACCAGGGTGCCCGCGATTGCGAGGTTCGCGAGCAGAAGGAGGAACCCGGTCTTGCGGGTCGCTTCGCCCAGGGTGCTTGAAAACTTGTCCGTCAAAGGGGTCAGGCGCGTGTCGAGATCCAGGATCCTGTCGCGGAACGGGAGCACGCTGTCGGTGGACGTCCGCCCCGAGGCGATGCGCGCATGGAGCTGATCGGCGATCTGGGTCAGCTCGGCGATATGCCGGTCGCCCTCCGCCCAAAGATCGATGACCGCAGCCATGAAATCAAGGCGCCGGAAGCGCCGGAACAGCATGATCAAACCGGGAATGTCGTCAGGATGATTTCGCCCTTCGACAAACCCCTGCCACACTGCAGGGTAGTTCGGATCCGGCTTCTCCATCTCCACCCGCGCCTTTTCGTCACCCAGCGGCACCGAAATGGCCTCCAGATATTTCCGGTAATCATCTTCGGAGTGCGTTTCCGAGTAACGCACGAGGTGGAACATTGCGCGCTTTTGCCCTTTGGACCAGAGACTCTCCCCTTCAGAGTACGCACGGGCCGCGGACAAGATGTGCATGCTCTCATTCGCCAGCAGCAACAACAGCAAAACGATGACGAGGAACGGCCAGATGATCTGCAATAGGCGTCCGCTCCCCGGAAGGAAGACGAACATCCTTTGCAGCGGGTTTCTCCCCCGGCGAGTGCCGTCGGTTTCCATTGGATTAAATAAGCCAGCCCCTCTTAGCGCGTAACCCCCGAGATCGAGCGCCCTGCCCAAGCCACGGCCGTCCCTCTGCGTGAAGCATAACTCGTTCCGCAGGGAGGGAGGACACCGGGCTCGGGATGTCAGTCAAACCCTACAACACGCGTCAGGTTATCCCTTCCCAGAACGTGTTCGAGCTAGCTCAGCGTCCGGTTGGACTGGCGCAGGCGCGCGGAAAGCTCGGCGCCGAGATTGGTCAGCAGCTTGATGGCGATCGCGGGCATGTCGCGCTCGATGCGCTCGTAGGCGGGCCGGTCGAGCACGTAGCAGATTAGGGGCTCGTCGGCCTGCACAGTTGCCGAGCGCGCCTCGCGATCGAGCAGCGCCATCTCGCCGAATGGCGTGCCGGCGGCGAAGCTCACGAGGCGCTGTTCGCGTACGCGTTTTTCTTGCCCGCCCGCGGCGACCGTAAGCTTCGCGCTCGCGCTGCCGCTGACGACGATGTAGAGTTCGTCTCCGGCGGCGCCTTCGCGGAACAGGATTTCGCCGGCGGCGTACTCGCGCCGCTGGAGCAGCGCGCGAAACTGCTCGCGTTCCTTCGCCGTGAAGCGCGCGAGCAGGCCGAGCTGCTCGAACGGGTATTCGCCGCCCGCCGCTTCGGCGGGTCGCAGCTTCCCGACCAGCTGGTTCTCGGCCCACTCGAGCGCGTGGTCGGCGTCGGCGAACACGGCGCCCACCGCAGCGACGACCCCCATGCCGTGAAGCGCGACCTCGACATGCGGCGCCGCGTCGGCGGAAGCGAGCAGCAAGTGCACGCCCTGCGCCTTGAGCCTTTCGTGCGTCTGCAGCAGGATGCGCGCGCCGGTGCTGTCCAGGTCGTTGACGCGCCGGAAATCCAGCACCACGTACCGCACCCCGGAGGCGAGCGCGGCATCGACCCGCTCGGCGAGCGATTCGGCCGAGCCGAAGAATACCGGCCCTTCGAGCTCGAGCAGCACGATGCTGCGGCCGTGCGCGTCGAGCAGGGCGGATTCCGCGGCGGCGCGCGCGCGGCGCGAACGCACCTCGTCGCCGTACTGCTCGCGGCGCACGATCGAGCGGCTCATGCGCAGCACGAACAGCACCACCGCCACGCCGACGCCGATCAGCACGGCGATCGCGATGTCGCCGGCGATTGCGGTCCCCGCGACCGCGAGGATCACCGTGAGATCGAGCGCGGTCGAGTGCCAGTCCGCCCTGTCCCGCGAGAACACCTTGCGCACGAGCTGCAGCGACCACCGGTCGACGAGCTGCACCCCCGTGACGACGAGGACGGCGCCGACCACGACGAGAGGCAACTTGGCGAGCTGCGGCGCGAGCGCGGCGACGACGGCGAAAATCACCACGCTATGGACGAGAAGGACCAGCGAAGTGCGCGCGCCGGCCTTGTAGCCCGCGGTCGATGGGCCCACGCTGATGCCGCCGCAGATGCCGCCCAGGAGCGGCGTGATCAGGTTCGCGCCGCCGATCAGGCGCAGCACGCGGTTCGCCGCGGTGCGCTGGCCGGTGATGCCTTCGACGATGCGCGAGCAGATAAGCGTGTCGAGCGAGGCGACGACCGCCAAGCTGAAGGCAAAAAGAAGGAGGGTCGGCAGCATGTCGATCGCGGCGCGGTGAACGGCGAACGCCAGCATGGCGCCGAAGTAATACCCGTCCGGGCTGCCCCCGGAGATGGGGCCTAGGGTCGGCCCGAGCTTCGCCTCCAGCCCGGCGGCGACGAGCAGGTAGTACGCGAGCGTGCCAAAGAGCAGGCCGAGCAGCGCCGGGGGCAGGTACCGCGACACGCGGGCGCCGATCCAGATGACCGCGACCGTGGCCGCACCCAGCGCCAGGTTGAGCAGCTTTACGTGCGGGAGCGCCGCGTAAAGCGCCCACAGCGGCAACCCGCTCGGCAGCCCGAGCATGATGTGGAGCTGCGAATAGAGGATCAGCAGCGCGGCGGCATTCTGGAAGCCCGCCATGACCGGTGAAGGGATGAACCTCACCAAAGCGCCCAAGCGCACCGCGCCGAAGATCATCTGGATAAGGCCCGCAAGGGAGAGCGTGGCGAGCAGCGCGCCGGCCAGGTAGTACGGCTCGAGCTGGCCGAGCGGCCCGGCCGGAGGTTTGGCGAAGCCCTGCATCGCGATCGAGCCGATCATGAACGCGATCAGGCTGCGCGGCGCGTAGATGGTGACGGTGCGCGCGCCCAGCAGCAGTGCCACCACTCCGAGGAAAATTGCGCCGTACAGGCCCGTGAGAATTCCGATCGACAGAAACCGTTCGCCGAAAGGCGCGAAGGCGAGCAGCCCGAAACCGATGCTCATGGGGATCGTCAACACGGCCGCGATGACGCCGCCGGTCAGATCCCCCCGAAGATTGCTCGTCCAGCTGCCCGGAAAAACCGCGAACGCGGAACCGCCGGCGCGAGGCGCGGACTGCTCGGCGCGCGGCAGCTCGGACCGGCCTTTCGCTTCAACCACCTTTTTTTGTCGCAT
>VBCT01000029.1 GCA_005882235.1 Betaproteobacteria bacterium | reverse complement strand
CGTAGGCGATCTCGAGCTGACCCTGCTGGGAATAGCGCCCATAGGGAAAGCGTGCTTCCAGCGTTTCGTAGCGCTTGATCGCGAGGTCGTACTGGCCGCCGTCCAGCGCGTCTTTCGCGTCGCGGTAGAGCTTCTCGGCCGACCATCCGGATTTGGGGTCGTGCTTGTCGACGAAGGAGCAGGCCGCCAACAGAAGAGCGAATAAAGCTACACTACGTTTCATGGTGGAACTTGCGGATGAAACGGCAAATTATACCGTGGCTAGGGTCACGCGACGCGTTCCCGATACTCTTGCGGGTCTGCGCTTGGACAAGGCCCTCGCCCGGATGTTTCCCGAGCATTCGCGCAACCGCCTGCAGAGGTGGCTGAAAGACGGGCACGTCAGCCTCGATTCGCATGCCGCCAAACCCAAACAGAAGATATGGGGCGGTGAGCGCGTCGAAATCCGGTCGCAGCCCGGCCCGGCGGACACGGCGTTTCGCCCCGAACCCATCGCGCTCGACGTCGTCTACGAGGACGACGACGTCCTCGTGATCAACAAGGCGGCGGGCCTGGTGGTTCATCCTGGGAGCGGCAACTGGAAAGGGACGCTGCTCAATGCGCTCTTGCACCGCGCGCCGCAGCTTGCGGCGATTCCGCGAGCCGGCATCGTGCACCGGCTCGACAAGGACACCAGCGGACTTCTCGTCGTGGCGAAGACTTTGCGGGCGCACACCGAGCTGGTCCGGCAGCTCCAGGCGAGAACGGTGAAGCGCGACTATCTTGCCCTCGTGCACGGCGTGGTCAAGCAGGACGGAGAAGTGAGCGCGCCCCTCGGACGCGATCCGCGACATCGCACGCGCATGGCCGTCGTGCCCACCGGCCGTCCGGCCTTGACGCGTTTCAAGGTGACAAGACGCTTCGCCCGCGCGACCTTGCTCGATTGCAGCCTTGCTACCGGCAGGACCCACCAGATTCGGGTGCACATGTAGTCCTTGGGCCATCCCTTGGTCGGCGATCCCGTCTATCGCAGCAAGCGACACGACGATCCACGAACCCCACAGCTTCGTCGTCAGGCCTTACACGCCATCCGGCTTGGGTTTTCACATCCGGTTTCGGGCGCGCTCAAGCGTTTCTCGGTGCCTTTGCCCGAAGACCTGCGATCGCTCCTGGACTCGCTAGAGTGAGGGGCCGGCCTCACCCCGATTGGATCGTTCCCGACTGGCCGGCGGAGAGGCGCGTGCGCGCGCTCATCACCACGCGCCACGGTGGAGTGAGCTCCGGGAAATTCGCGAGCCTCAATTTGAGCATGCGGGTCGGCGATGATCCGCGTTGTGTGGCGCGTAACCGCGCCATCCTGAGGGCGTGCCTGCCCGCCGAGCCCGCATGGGTGAAACAGGCGCACGGGACCGCGGTGATCGACGCGACGCGGGCGACGCCGGACGCGGAAGCCGATGGGGTCGTGACGCAGAGCCCGGGCGAGGTGTGCGCGGTGATGACCGCCGACTGCCTGCCGGTCCTGCTGAGCGATCGCGCGGGCAAGAGCGTGGGGATCGCCCACGCGGGCTGGCGCGGGCTTGCAGGGGGAATCGTCGAGAACGTCGTGCAGGCCATGGGCGTTCCCTCGCGGGACATCATCGCCTACATCGGACCGGGCATCGGAGCGCGCCGCTACGAAGTCGGAGAGGACGTCCGCAGGGCCTTCGTCGGCGGAGACCCTGCCGCCGCGAAGTCGTTTGCTCCACGGCAGGACGGGAAGTACCTCGCCGATCTCTACGGCCTTGCGCGGCAGCGGCTTGCAGCGGCGGGTGTCGCGGGAATCCATGGGGGCGGGTTCTGCACCGCGAGCGAAGAGCGCTTCTTTTCCTTCCGCCGAGACCAGACCACCGGCAGAATGGCGAGCCTTATCTGGCTCGAGGACAGTTAGAGCATGCCGACGATTGCGTGGATCTCCGCGGCGACCGTCGCGGGTGGCGTGATCAGCATTGCCATCGCCGCGATGTTTGCCCTTTCCGCGCCCGCGAGCTGGGTGCCGGCGCTCGTCAGCTTTGCAATCGGTACCTTGCTCGGCGCGGTCTTCCTCGAGATCCTCCCGCATGCGATCGGGAGCAGCGGGAACCTTCAAGCGCTCTTTGCCACGGTGCTCGCGGGTATCCTGGGGTTCTTCGTTCTGGAGAAGCTCGTGCTGTGGCGGCATTGCCACATCGAAGACTGTGAGGCCCACGACCATCACGCCGATACGAGCGACGGCGGCCGCAGCGGGCTCATGATCATCATCGGCGACGGTTTCCACAACTTCGTCGACGGCATCCTGATCGCGGCGGCGTTTCTGCAGAGCACCGAGCTGGGCGTGGTCACCGCGGCGGCGATCATCGCGCACGAGATCCCGCAAGAAATCGGCGACTTCGTCATTCTCCTGCACTCGGGGTACAGCAAGCTCGCGGCATTGGCGCTCAATCTGCTGTCGAGCCTCGCGATGCTGGTCGGGGCGCTGCTCGCGTACTTCACGCTGCAAGCGGCGCAGGAATGGATCGGCACGGTGCTTGCGCTCGCCGCCGCGAGCATGATCTACGTGGCCGTAGCCGATCTCATCCCCGGGCTGCACAGGCGTCCGGAACTGCACGCCACGGCGCAGCAGGTCGCGCTCATCGCGCTCGGGGTTGCATTGATCTGGCTCGTCGGCGACGTCGTCAGAGCGGCCTAGCGCGCCGGTGCGTGGGAACGGGATTTGCTCGATCATTCTCGTCGGGGGCTGCGCGCAGGACGTTCCGGAAGAAACGGGCGCGAAATTCCAGGCGACCTACGTCTGGCAGCGAAAATCCCCTTTCGGCGCACCGTATTCCGGTCCCCACAGCCTTTCCCCCGATCGCGAGAAGAGCTATTCGCTCACTGCAACCGCAGCCTTGGGTACGAGAACTTGGAGAGGAGGAGAAGTTTATTTCAACCCCGAAGTCGCGCAGGGCGTGCCCCTTTCGGGGCTGACCGGACTCGGCGGATTCACGAACGGCGAGATCGCCCGCACTTCCGGCCCGAGCGCCACGTTCTATCGGGCCCGGCTGTTTGCGCGCCAAACCTGGGGCCTCGGCGGCGGTGGCGAAAAACTGGAGTCCGATGCCAATCAGCTTGCCGGCAGCGTCGATCGGCGTCGCTTGGTCCTGACCGCAGGAAACCTTTCGGTGCTGGATATTTTCGACGACAACAGCTTCAGCCACGACCCGCGAACCCAGTTCCTGAACTGGTCGCTCATGACGCACGGTGCCTACGACTACGCCGCCGACGCGCGCGGTTACTCCTGGGGATTGGCCCTAGAGTATTTGAGCGATGACTGGACGCTGAAGGCCGGCCGCTTCATCCAGCCCAAAGAGCCGAACCAGCTCGCACTCGACCCGAGGATATTCAGGCACTACGGCGACCAAATCGAGATCGAGCGGGTGCACGCTTTCGCCGACCGACCGGGGAAACTGCGCTTTCTCGTCTTCCGCAACGTCGCGAGGATGGCGCGTTATCAGGACGCCCTGGATCTCGCGGCCCAGGTCGGTGGCCCGCCCGATATCAACGCTGTGCGCACGGTCGAGCGGGTCAAGCGCGGGATCGGGCTCAACCTCGAGCAGGAGATCTCCCCGAGCGTAGGCCTGTTCGGCCGGGCGAGCTGGGCCGACGGCCAGACCGAGACTTACGCATTCACGGAAATCGATCGGTCGCTCTCGGGAGGCGTGTCGGTGAAAGGCGGAGCATTCGGTCGAGCCAGAGATACCCTTGGGATCGCCTATGTGCGCAACGCTCTTTCCACCGCGCATCGCGACTACCTCGCCGCGGGAGGACTGGGGTTCTTCCTGGGCGACGGCGCTCTGGACTATCGGCCGGAAAACATCCTCGAAACCTATTACAGCCTCAATGTCGTAAAAGACTTTTGGTTCTCTGTCGATTTCCAGCGAATTTCAAATCCAGGTTACAACGCAGACCGCGGTCCGGCGACCGTCATTTCGGGACGTCTTCACTACGGGTTTTGACGCAGGTCGTATCTGAACGGGCGGAAGTCACGCAAGCTCGGGGTCGATCGCGGCGAGCAACCGGGTTTCGCCGCCGGAATGCCGGATCCACCACAGCGCTCCCTTGCCGATGTCCCAGTCGGCCTGCGCGCCCGAAAGCAACGCGGCAGCCACGCGCCCCAGTGTCGGCTGGTGTCCGACGATCAGTATCGCGCCCGAGCGCGCGCGCCAATCGACCGCCGCAATGACATCTTCGGCGCCCGCATCGGTGCCTACCGCCGGCGCGGTCGTGAACGCCACGCCGAGCGCGCTGACGGTCTGCTGCGCGCGTGCGGCGGGGCTGACCAGAATTTCGCAATTTCCGGGCAAGCGGAGCCTCAGCCAGGCGGCGATGCGCCGCGCCTGCTCCCGGCCGTGTTCGGTCAGCTTCCTCGCAGAATCCGGGCTGCCCGCCTCGGCTTCGGCGTGTCGCCACAGGATCAAATCCATCGTCGCGCCTTCCGAGATCCGCCGGTCGGGCTTACGCGACGCGGCGGAGGAGTATCATCCCGAAACGCTCTCGTCCGGGAAGCGCGACACCTGTCACAGGAGACGAACGATGGCCAAGGCCGACGGAATCTACAGAATCACGGAAGTGATCGGAACGAGCGAAACTTCGTGGGAGGACGCAGCGAAGCGGGCGGTCCAAGCGGCATCCAAGACCTTGCGCGACCTTCGCATCGCGGAAGTCGTAAAGCAGGACCTGAAGGTCGAGGACGGCAAGGTCGTGGCCTACCGCACGCGGGTGATGCTGTCTTTCAAGTATCAGAAATAGGTCTGCCCCGGGAGAGTCGCTCGGCATTCGGCCTCATTCCTTGCCAGATGCGGAGATGGCCTTGCGGATGAACGTCTTCCTTTCGTTCTGGTCCTCGATTTCCTCGGCGATCAGGAGATACAACTCCCCAGGGTCACGCGCCTTCGCCGCGGCGCGCTTGACGACTACCTTGGCGACCGCGCCGATGTAGTTGGCGAGGGCCGCTTCGGCCTTGGCAAGCGTCTGTGCATCGATGTTCGACGTGGTGGGCGGCACGGATTGCTGGCGCGTGGCGCCGGCACGAGCCGGATCCCCGGTCGGAGTCGACTTGTCGCCTGAGAATCTCCTGACGAACGCGGCACGCAGCGTTTCGTCGGCGATGTCGGCAGACACGATCTCGGCGACGGCGGCGATAGTATAGGCCTTCTTGGCAGCGGACTTGATCACCAGCGGGGCGATCGGGCCGATATGCCTGGCGAGCTCCCTTTCGATTTTCTTGAGGGTCTCGCGGTCGAACTCGACCCCGGTGGGGAAAGTCGTTGGCGCGGTGGTACCTTGCAGCGGCTCCCGGATCTTCACGGGCGTCGGGGAGGTCGCGGTCCTCGGGTCCGGCGCCGCAAGGCCGGAGATCGCGGAGCGAAACTCCGCCACCGATTGTGGACGCTGCTCTTCGTTCGACACCAGCGCCCAGTCGACCGCTGCAAGCAGTTCGATGCTGTAGCGGCTGCGGTCGGCGACCTGCACCGCGGGCGGCAGCATGTCCTGGCGCACGCGCGCCACCGCCTCCACCGGCCTTTTGCCGATGATCATCCAATACAGTACTCCCCCGAACGCGTACAAGTCGCTCCACGGCCCCTGCCGGCCCTGCGAGTGATATTGCTCGATCGGCGCGTAACCCGGGGTGACGATCGCGGTCAGCTCCGCGCCCGACGAAACTGTGCGCGCGGAACCGAAGTCGAGCAAGACCGGCGACCCGTCGTCGCGAATGAAGACGTTGCCGGGCTTGACATCGCGGTGTAAGTAGCCGGTACGATGAATCAATTCCAGGCCGTCGAGCAGCGGGGTGGCGATGGCGAGCACGGCGCTTTGCTCGAGCGGCCGGCGGGTGCGGATCCATTCGCCGAGCGGCTGCCCGGCAACGAATTCCATCACCATGTACGCGGTCCTGTTCGCTTCGAAAAAACGCAAGACCCTGACGATATTCGGATGGCGGAACGAGGCGAGCGTGCGCGATTCGTCGAGAAACCGGGAAAGGCCCCACTTGAACGACTCCGAGCTGGACTCGGACTTCGGCTGGACCGATTGGTCTTCGCCGCGCTGGGCGAGGTCGCCGGGCAGGTACTCCTTGATCGCAACCTTGAGGTTGAGGTTCGAGTCAGTGGCGAGATAAGTCAGGCCGAAGCCCCCGATTCCGAGAGTCTGCTCGACGCGGTATTCGTGCAGCGCATAACCGTGGGGGAGCGCAATTTCGGCGGCCATAGAAATGCGGCGCTGTGCCCGACCCTAGCGCTTCGCGCGGGGTTTGTGCGGGCAATTCGGCTTGGTGCACTCGGCGTACAGCTGCAGTGAATGCTCGCGAATCGCAAAGCCGCGTTCCGTGGCGACACGGACCTGGCGCTTCTCGATTTCGGCGTCATAAAATTCTTCGACGCGTCCGCACTGAATGCACACGAGATGATCGTGATGGCTGCCTTCGTTCAGCTCGAACACCGCCTTGTCGGACTCGAAGTGGTGGCGCTGGAGAATGCCGGCCTGCTCGAACTGGGTGAGGACGCGATAGACCGTGGCCAGCCCGATATCCAATCCCTCGTTGATGAGAATCCGATAGACGTCCTCGGCCGATAGGTGGCGCACTTTGCTGTTTTCGAAGAGCTTCAGGATTCGCAGCCGCGGGCCCGTGGCCTTCAGGCCGCTGGTTTTCAAGTCGTGGACGTTGGTCACGGAGGATCACCTCGGGAAAGATGCCCGTTTCCGCTATCATATAGCGTTTTATTGCCGCGGAAATACCTGATCGTGCCGCGAATGCTGATTTTGGCGTTACCGTTTCTCGCGGCGTGCGGACTTGCGCCGAGCCTCACGCCTTACCGGATGGAAATCCAGCAGGGGAATTACATCACCCAGGAAATGGTCGCGCAGCTCAAGCCCGGCCTGACCCGCGATCAGGTGCGATTCGTTCTGGGCACGCCGCTGGTCAGCGACATCTTTCACGAAGAACGCTGGGATTACGTTTTCCTGCGTCAACGCGCCAACAGCCGGGAGATCGAGTATCGCCGCATTGCGGTGTTTTTCGAGGAAGGGAGGGTGAAGCGCGTCGAGGGAGATATCGTCGCTTCCGCGGTACCCGGAAAGCCCGGGCAGTGAAGCTTGTCATCGCCGGCGCGGGAGGCCGCATGGGGCGCACATTGATCGAGATGGCCCTCGCATCGGGGGATCTCAAGCTCGCGGCGGCGGTGGAGGTTCCCGGAAGCCCCGTCATCGGCAAGGATGCCGGAGAACTGGTCGGGCGCCCCTGCGGCGTGAAGATCGCTTCCAGCTTCGCCGACGCAGTTGCAAGCGGCGACTGCCTGATCGATTTCACCCGTCCCGAGGCTACGCTCGCTCACCTGGAGCCGTGCCTGAGGAAGGGCGTGCGCATGGTGATCGGAACGACCGGATTTTCAGCGGAGCAAGATGAACGTATCGCGGCGGCGGCGGGAAAGATCGCGATCGTGAAGGCGCCGAACATGTCTGCCGGCGTTAACGTCGCGTTCAGGCTTGTCGAGACGGCCGCGCGCATCCTCGGTGACGCTTACGACGTGGAGATCCTCGAAGCACACCACCGGCACAAGATCGATGCGCCTTCAGGCACTGCGCTCAAGTTCGGCGAGGTGATCGCCCGCGCCCTCGGCAGGGACCTCACTCGCGCTGCCGTGCACGGACGCAAGGGAGAGGTCGGCGAACGCGATCCCAAGGCGATCGGGTTTCACTCCGTTCGCGGCGGCGATATCGTCGGTGAGCATACCGTCATGTTCATCGGAGAGGGCGAGCGCGTTGAAATCACCGTGCGCTCGGGCAGCCGCGTGACCTATGCCCTCGGGGCGCTTCGAGCTGCGCGCTTCCTCGAGAACAGGGAACGCGGCCTCTACGACATGCAGGACGTGCTGGGGCTCAGCTAGTCCGGACTCAACTGCCACCCTGCTTCAGTGCCCGCAGGGCCTGCTGCGTCCATACCTCGTCGATCGCCTCGAGCACCTCGTCGGCCCTTTTGAAGCGGGTGCGGGGATCCACGGCGATCATCCGGTCGAGCAGCCCCTGATACTCGGCCAACCCGTCGGGGAGCTTCGGCCGCGGTGCGCTGACGTGCAGCGCGATCAAGGCCGACACCGATTCGGCATCGAACGGCCGCTTGCCCGTCAGCATCTCGTGAAAAATGATCCCGAGTGAGTAAATATCCGACTGCATCGTCGCGGCGCTGCCTTCGATCTGCTCCGGCGAAACGTAGTAGGGAGTCCCGTAGAGCTCGCCGTGCCGCGTGTGGCCCAGATCGTTCCCCAGCCGCTTCGCGATGCCGAAGTCGGCGAGGACGATGCTGCCGTCGGCGCGCGCCATGAGATTTCCCGGCTTGATATCGCGGTGGATGACGCCGCGGGTGTGAATCTCGCGCAGCGCGCCCGCGGCCTGGGCAAGCAGCGACAAGGCCTGCCGCCCGCTCAAACCCTGCGGGATGAGCTCGGCGAGGCTGCCGTTGGGAAAATACTCCATCGCGAGGTACGCTTGGCGATCGCTGAAGCCTCGATCGTAGATCTTGACCACGTTGGGGTGATCGATCGACGAGATGATGTCGAACTCCTGCACGAAGCGCTGCAGCAGGATTTCGTCCATCCCGGCCGTGGCGTTGAGGATCTTGAGGACCACCTGCTGCTTGTCGCTTTCCCGCTCGGCGAGGTAGACGATGGCGGAGCCGCCGCGGCCGATCTTCGACACGATGCGGTAGCCCTGGACCGTCAGGCGCCTTTCCCCGATTTCGCCCGTCATGATGCTCAAAGTGATGCCCAGCGCGGCCTTTGCCGCATCGGCGGCGACCCGGGCGTTGGCCGCGAGCGCCTGGCGCATCTCCTCCGGGATCTGAACGGAGGCGTGGTCGGCATCACTGGCCGCAATGCCGATGATTTCGAACGCGTCGGTGGGCACGCTGCGCCCGCGCAACTGCACTTTGCGGCGCGAGCCGACGACGAGCGCCGGGCCGGCGGCGTTGACGGTCGCTTCGCTTGCGACTAGCGCCCAGCCGAGCTCCTTGGTCTGGCCTTCCAGGCGCGAAGCGATGTTCACCGTGTCGCCGATCACGGTAAGCTCGCCGCGGCCCGGCGTGCCGACGTGGCACAGGAGCACTTCGCCGCTGTGTATGCCCACGCCTATGGAAAATTCAGGCAGGCCCGGTGAAGGGTGGTGCTGCTTGACCCATTCGCGGAATTCGAGGGCGGCAAGCTGCATTGCAAGGCCGGCGCGCACCGCCCGGTGCGCGTGGGATTCGCCTTTTTCGTCCTGGTGCGGCTCGAACAGGGCCATGACGCCGTCGCCGATGAATTTCATGACGACGCCGCCGCAGCGGAGGATCGGCGCGCAAGCGGTCTCGAGGTAGGCATTGAGCAGCTCGGCGATCTCGTCGCTGGTAAGCCGCTCCGAATACGTCGTGAAGTTGCGGATGTCCGAGAAAAGCACCGACGCCTCGGCGATCTTTCCGGTCAGGGTGCCCGGATCGGTGTCCTCGAGTGCCGCGGTGCCGTCGCCCCCGGAGATTTTTTCGCGGAATTTTTGCGTGAGCTGATCCCGCTGCGGGACCAGCCGCGCCGCCAGCGCCTGCGTCAGGTTCTCGAATTTCTTCAGCCTGCTGTTCACCGCCTCCATCAGCTCGTTTCGGGTGAACGGTTTCGGGAGGTAGTCGTCGGCGCCGAGGTTCATGCCGCGCCGGGTACTCGATCGGTCATCGAGTGCGGTAAGGAAGATAAACGGAATCTCGGCGAGACGCGGCTCGGCCCGCAAGGCCTCGAGCACGGCGAATCCATCCATCTCCGGCATCATCACGTCACAGAGGATGAGATCGGGCGGATCGCTGCGCGCCAGCTCCAGGCCGACACGGCCGTTTTCCGCTCCAGTCGCGGCGTAGCGCTCGACCTTCAGCATCAGCATGATGTTGTTGCGGATGCTGGGCTCGTCCTCGATGACGAGGACTTTCTTTTTGGCGTCGGCCATCAGTTCACTCCGGCCGGCTGTTCGATCGGCCGCAGGGGGATCATAACCGTGAAACGGGTTCCGGAGCCGACTGCGCTCGTGAGGCTGATTTCGCCACCGTGAAGCTCGACTGCTTTCTTCACGATCGCAAGACCCAGGCCCGTGCCGGGGCGGTTTTCGACGTTCGAAGCCCGATGAAAGCTCTCGAACATCCGCGGCTGGTCCTCCAAGGGTATCCCGATTCCCCGATCCTGGATCTCGATCGCGGCGTGCTCGTCGCGCCGGCTGAGCGAAAAAGTGACTTCGCTCCCCGGAGGAGAGTACTTCACTGCGTTCGAGAGGAGGTTGTTCAGGATGTGCCGCAGCAGCCTCTCGTCCAGAGTCGCATCGGGCCGGTCGAAGCGGTCGTCCAGGGTGATGATGTGCTGCTTGCCTTGAGCGATGCGGAACTCCGACACCACCCTGCTGCAGAGCTCGCGCAGATTCGTCGGACCGAGGTTCAGCTTGAGCACGCCCGACTCGGCGCGGCCCAGGGTGAGCACGTCGTCGATCATTTCGCTCATGCGTTTTGCGCTGCCCTGGATGGTCTGCAGCAGGTTGCCTTTCTCGGCCGGGCTCAGGCTCTCGGAGTAGTGCTCGAGCAATTCTGCCGACGACAGCATGGTTGCGAGCGGCGTGCGGAACTCGTGCGAGGCAGTCGAGACGAACTTCGATTTCATCTCGGAGAGTTCCTTTTCGCGCTGTACCGCAGCCAGCAACTCGCCCTCGGCGCGCTTGCGATCGTCGATATCCACGTTGACGCCGGTCATGCGCTGCGCCCGGCCGTCGGCGTCGCGCTCGACCACCCTGCCGCGGGAGAGGCTCCAAACCCAGCCTCCGGCGAGGGTCCTGACGCGGTGCTCGGCGACATACTCGGACTCCCCGCCGTTCAGGCAATGGCTCAGAGCCTTCTTCACATTCGGAAGATCATCGGGGTGCACCATTTGCGCCAGCTCGTCCAGGGTGAGGGAGCTCGTTTCCTTGCCCACTCTCAGGATGATCGCCCAGCTGCCGCCGAGGAAAACGTTGGTCCTGCGCGCGTCCCAGTCCCAGATGAGGATGTTGGCCGCCTGCAGCGCGAGGTCCAGGCGTTCCTTGGCGTCCTTGACCTGCTCGAGCAGTCGTTCGTTTTCCCGGCCGAAGCGAAGCGTTTCGATCAGCGCCCGGTTCGAGGAAAGATACAAGGCGAGGAGCACCGCGGAGAACAACAGGATCAGGAGCCCGGCGGAGGTGTTGAATGCGCCGCCCTGGGAAAACAGCAGGCCGATCAAAGGCGCGAAAATCGGCACGATCAGGCAGGCGAACGCCTTGGGGCTGGGAGCGAGCGCCGGGGGCAGCCCCATCGCGACGCTGCCGATCAGGAATGGAAGAAGGATCTCGTGGAACTGGCCGTGCTCCGGATAGAGCAGCATCACCGTCAGACCCCAGGCGGTGCCGACCGAGGCGCTGGTGAGGCAGAAAAAGCCTTCCCAGCGCGCCGCGGCTTCCGGTCCGGGCCGGCGCAGGTAGTAGGCGCGCTTGAGGACGATACGCACCAGGCTCGCCAGAACCAGCCAGATCAGCCAGGCGACGAGAAGTTTGTCGCTGATATAGCCCCAAAGGGCAAATCCCGCGATGGCGGAGGTGAGAAGGATGGCGGGGACGTCGTTTCCCGACAGCCGGTAAAGGAGCGAGACTCGCTGCGGCAGAAATTCAGCCGAGGACAGGGCACCGATCGAGGCGCGTGACGCGGTCACGTTTTCGTTTTCGGGAGTGGTGAAGAGCGAGCCATTAATTTTGGCACGGTTTAGCAAGCGGTGCCGTTCATCCGAGCAAGAAGCAGACCCGCGGGCGGAAAGTTTGATGGGCCAGGAGGAATCGCGTTATACTTTCGAGGTTCGCTGCAGAGCGGGACCGGTGCGAGCCGGTCCCGCTCTGCACGTCTGGCCCCAATGAGCCCGCTGCCGTGCCTGTCGCCCCGCCCGCCCTGCTTGCATTAGCTGACGGTACTGTATTTCGGGGCGCGTCCGCAGGAGCGGCCGGTCTTGCCTCGGGGGAGGTGGTTTTCAACACCGCCATCACCGGATACCAGGAGATCCTCACCGATCCCTCGTATTGCCGCCAAATCGTCACTCTGACCCATCCGCACATCGGCAATACCGGGGCCAACCGTGAGGACGTGGAGTCCGGAAAGGTGTTCGCCGCAGGACTGGTGGTTCGGGATCTGTCCGTCGCGGTCTCGAGCTGGCGGGCCGAACGGGGTCTCTCCGATTTTCTCGTCGCGGACAAGGTGGTCGCTGTCGCGGGCATCGACACCAGACGCCTCACTCGAATCCTGCGCGAAAAAGGTGCCCAGAACGGCGCCGTGCTCGCGGGTTCCGAGGATGCAGATCAGGCCGTGGAAGCCGCCCGGGCGTTTGCCGGTCTTGCGGGAATGGATTTGGCGCGGGTCGTGACGACCGCCGAGCCCTACGAATGGTCGGAGGGGGGATGGCGGACAGGCGAGGGATTCGGCAAGGGCGCCGACCTGCGCTTTCACGTCGTCGCGTACGACTACGGCGTCAAGCGCAACATACTGCGCATGCTCGTCGATCGCGGCTGTCGGGTCTCGGTTCTTCCCGCGCAGACGCCGGCAGCGGATGCCCTTGCGCTCAAGCCCGACGGGGTGTTTTTGTCGAACGGTCCGGGCGATCCGGAGCCCTGCGACTATGCCATACGCGCGATCCGCCAAATCGTCGACACCGGGATTCCGACTTTCGGGATCTGCCTCGGCCACCAGCTCATGGGGCTCGCCTCTGGCGCGAAGACCGTCAAGATGAAGTTCGGCCATCACGGCGCCAACCACCCGGTGAAAGATCTGGAGAGCGGCACGGTGGTCATCACCAGCCAGAACCACGGCTTCGCGGTCGACCCGGACACCCTCCCGGCGAACCTCAAGGCCACCCATATTTCGCTCTTCGACGGCAGCTTGCAGGGTTTCGCTCGCACCGACCGTCCGGCGTTCTGCTTCCAGGGGCATCCCGAAGCGAGCCCCGGGCCGCACGACATCGGGTATCTCTTCGATCGCTTCGCAAGGATGATGGAGGAGCGCCGGCGTGCCTAAGCGCACCGACATCAAGAGCGTGCTCATCATCGGGGCAGGGCCGATCGTCATCGGCCAGGCCTGCGAGTTCGATTATTCCGGCGCGCAGGCCTGCAAGGCGCTGCGCGCCGAAGGCTACAGGGTGATCCTCGTGAATTCCAATCCGGCGACCATCATGACCGACCCGGAGATGGCCGATGTCACCTACATCGAGCCGGTGAATTGGCAAATGCTCGAGGCGATCATCGCACGGGAGCGACCCGATACGCTGCTGCCGACCATGGGCGGCCAGACGGGGCTCAATTGCGCCCTGGACCTCGTTCGGCACGGCGTTCTGCTGAAGTACGGGGTCGAGATGATCGGCGCGAGCAGCGAGGCGATCGACAAGGCCGAGGACCGCGAGAAATTCAAGCAGGCGATGGCGAGAATAGGGCTCGCCTGCCCGCGTTCGACGCTCGCGCATTCGCTGGAAGAGGCCCTGCAGGTTCAGGCGGCGATCGGCTTTCCGGCGGTGATCCGGCCTTCGTTTACCCTCGGAGGATCGGGCGGCGGAATCGCCTATAACCGCGAGGAATTCTTCGCGATCTGCGAGCGCGGGCTGGAAGCGTCGCCCACGCGCGAACTGCTGATCGAGGAGTCGGTGATCGGCTGGAAAGAATTCGAGATGGAGGTGGTGCGCGACCGCAAAGACAACTGCATCATCGTCTGCTCGATCGAAAACGTCGACCCGATGGGGGTGCATACGGGCGACTCCATCACCGTGGCGCCTGCGCAGACGCTGACGGACAAGGAATACCAGATCATGCGCGACGCGGCGATTGCCGTGCTGCGCGAGATCGGCGTCGACACCGGCGGCTCGAACGTTCAATTTGCCGTCGATCCCAAGGACGGGCGCATGCTCGTGATCGAGATGAACCCGCGCGTGTCGCGCTCCTCCGCCCTCGCGTCCAAGGCGACCGGGTTCCCGATCGCCAAGGTGGCGGCCAAGCTCGCGGTCGGCTATACCCTCGACGAGCTGAGGAACGAGATCACCGGCGGCGCGACGCCCGCCTCGTTCGAGCCGAGCATCGACTACATCGTCACCAAGGTCCCGCGCTTCGCGTTCGAGAAATTTCCCCAGGCGAACGACAGGTTGACGACGCAGATGAAATCGGTGGGCGAGGTCATGGCGATCGGCCGTACCTTCCAGGAGTCCTTCCAGAAGGCGCTGAGGGGGCTCGAGGTGGGCGTCGACGGGCTCAATCAGAAAACGACCGATCGCGAGAAACTCGAGAAGGAGCTCGGCGAACCGGGGCCGGAGCGCATCTGGTACGTCGGCGATGCCTTCGAGAACGGATTCACCCTGGAGGAGGTGCACGAGCTCACGCACATCGATCCCTGGTTTCTCGCGCAGATCAAGGAGATCGTCGACCTCGAAATGGATCTCGACGACCGGCGGCTCGCGGAGATGGATGCGCAAACGCTGCGCGTGCTCAAGCGCAAGGGGTTTTCCGACAGGCGGCTCGCTTACCTATTCAATACGAGCGAGGGGGAAGTCCGTGCCGCGAGGCATCGCTTTGGAATCCGGCCGGTCTACAAACGCGTCGATACCTGCGCGGCGGAGTTCGCGACGCGGACCGCGTACATGTACTCGACTTACGAGGAGGAATGCGAGGCTTTGCCCACTCAGCGGAAAAAAGTGATCGTGCTGGGGGGCGGGCCGAATCGCATCGGACAGGGAATCGAATTCGACTACTGTTGCGTTCACGCGGCGCTCGCGCTGCGCGAAGACGGATTCGAGACGATCATGGTCAACTGCAACCCGGAAACGGTTTCGACCGACTACGATACTTCCGACCGGCTCTATTTCGAGCCGCTTACGCTCGAAGACGTGCTCGAGATCGTCGACAAGGAAAGGCCCCACGGCGTGATCGTCCAGTTCGGCGGGCAGACCCCCTTGAAGCTTGCGCGGGACCTGGAGGCGAACGGCGTGCCCATCATAGGACCGCGAGCGCTTCCAGCAGCTGATCGACCGCCTGGGCTTGAGGCAACCGCCCAACCGGTCGGCCCGCACGGAAGCCGATGCGCTGCGCCTCGCAGGGGAGATAGGGTATCCGCTGGTGGTGCGTCCGAGCTACGTGCTGGGAGGACGCGCGATGGAGATCGTGCACGAGCAGAGAGACCTCGAGCGTTACATGCGCGAGGCGGTCAAGGTCTCGAACGACTCGCCCGTCCTGCTCGACCGGTTCCTGAGCGACGCCACGGAGGTGGACGTGGACGCCGCAAGCGACGGCGAACAGGTGCTGATCGGCGGCGTCATGGAGCACATCGAACAGGCGGGAGTGCACTCCGGCGACTCGGCGTGCTCCCTGCCGCCGCACTCTCTGAGCTCCGGCATCGAGCGGGAGCTGCGCCGGCAGACCGTAGCACTCGCTCACGCGCTCGAGGTCGTCGGCCTGATGAACGTGCAATTCGCAATTCAACGGGACCTCATATACGTGCTCGAAGTCAACCCCCGCGCTTCGCGCACGGTGCCCTTCGTCGGCAAGGCCACCGGCGTTCCACTTGCAAAAATTGCCGCGCGCTGCATGGTGGGAAAGACCCTCGCGCAGCAGGGCGCGCTCGCCGAGGTGGTGCCGGGTTATTTTTCGGTGAAGGAGGCCGTGTTCCCGTTCGTGAAGTTTCCGGGCGTCGATACCATTCTCGGCCCCGAGATGAAATCGACCGGGGAGGTGATGGGCGTGGGGAGGAGTTTCGGGGAGGCTTTCGTCAAATCGCAGCTCGCCGCAAGCGCGAAGCTTCCCGAGACCGGCGCAGCGTTCATCAGCGTGCGCGACGGCGACAAGCTCGCGGTGGTGCACGTGGCGCGGGAGCTGCTCAAGCTCGGGTTTCGACTGCTTGCGACACGCGGGACGGCCGGAGTGCTCGCGGCGCACGGCATCGCCGTGACCGTCGTCAACAAGGTGGTCGAAGGCCGGCCGCACATCGTCGACATGATCAAGAACGGCGAGGTGAGTCTGGTGGTGAACACGGTGGAGGAAAAGCGCAGCGCCGTCTCGGATTCGCGCTCCATCCGGACCAGCGCGGTGCAGCGGCGCGTGATCTACTACACCACGGTGGCGGGCGCCCGGGCGGCCTGCGAGGGCATGCGGCACATGAAATCCCTGGTGCCGTACCCTCTCCAGGAGCTGCACGCCGGCCTGCGCCGGCGTGGGACTATTGCAAAATGGCTCGAAAAGTGGTCACATTAGATCGCCTTCCGCGAACCCTTCTGTTCTGAATAACCGATGCCGCAGCCTGGCGCTCTTGGGGCGCAGCGGCGGCTTTTTCCTGATACGGCCATGAGCACGATTCCGCTGACCACGACCGGGGCCGAGCTGTTGCGGAAGGAGTTGCAGCGTCTGAAGACGGTGGAACGGCCCAACGCGATTACGGCGATCGCCGAAGCGCGGACTCACGGCGATCTTTCGGAGAACGCCGAATACGATGCCGCCAAGGAGCGCCAGGGTTTCGTCGAAGCCAGGATCAAAGAGATCGAGAGCAAGCTTTCCAACGCACAGGTCATCGACCCGAAGCGGGTCGACGCCGATGGGCGGTGCGTGTTCGGCTCCACCGTCGATCTCGAGGAGACGAAGGGCGGCGAGTCGGTGACCTACCAGATCGTCGGCGACGACGAAGCCGACATCAAGAAAGGCAAGATCTCGATCGGCTCGCCCATTGCGCGGGCGCTCATCGGCAAATACGCGGGAGACCAGGTCGAGGTGCAGACTCCGGGTGGCGTGAGGAAGTATGAGGTTCTCGAGGTGCGCTACGAGTAGTCGCTGGCGCCGTTCCGACTTGGAGCCCCTCACCCCGGCTAGCGTGGCGGTGCCCGGTCTGTAAGCAATTAGACAGGGGGGAGAACGTAGTCTCTCCCCTGGGGAACGAAGATGGTCAAACGGCCGGGAAAACTCAAGAACTTTCGGGCGGACGTCAAGCGTTGGGGCTTCTTGCGGAGCCTGTTCGGCCGCGTGACACTCCTGCTCCAGAAATTTGCCGGTCTAGACGTCCAATGGGTACTGGTACGAGATCTGGTCAGGCCTCTCGCTGAGTCGCATCTTCCAGACGGCATCTCCGTCCGGGTCGTCCGGACGGAGGAACTCCTGAAGGCGGCTGGCGATCCGGAACTCGACATGGACTCCGAATTCGTTCATGGCGCGCTGGCCCGGGGAGATATGGCGTTCGGAGCATTCGACGGCGATAGTCTGGTCTGCTATTCCTGGGTTGCATTTGCTTCTGCTCCTCATGTCGACGGCGTGTGGGTGAGATTCGACCCCCCGTACCATTACGCATACAACGCGTTCACGCGGCCGTCGCATCGGGGGCGGCGCATCCTGGCCGCCATTGCGCTCTATTCCGACCGCTATCTCGGGGATCGTGGCCGCGTTGCCCGGATCGCGTGTACCGCCATTCACAATTTTGCCAGCCTCGCCGCGCAAAAGTTCTCGGGCTCGCGAAGGATCGGCTTGGCGGGGTACGTGAAGTGGTTCGGATTCTTCATTCCGTTCAGGACGCCTGCGGTAAAGAGGTTTGGCTTCGCGTTCAAGCTTGGCCGATGAGGTGACCGGCCCCGGATCGTCAGCGTCGTATCCTGCGAAGCGGGTCCTCCGCCGAACCGGGGGAAGGTTCGGGGTTCTCCCGGAACAGCAAAATGATTTTTCCGACGTGCTGGACCGGTTGCGCTCCGGTCCGCCTGCAAATCTCCTCGAGGATCGCCTCGCGCCCGGAACGATCGGCCCCGGGGACGCGAACCTTGATCAGCTCGTGGCTTTTTAGAGAGCGCTCGATTTCCGCGAGGACCGCGGGCGACAGTCCGGCTGCCCCGATCAAGACGACCGGATCGAGCGCGTGCGCCCGCGCCTTCAACTCGCGCCGCCGAGTAGGTGATAATCCGGGCATCGGGAAAGTCTAGAGAATGGCCCGCAGCAAATCCAGCAGCGCGTGGCTGAAGCGCCACCTCACTGATCCCTATGTCCACCGGGCAAAAGCGCAGGGGTATCGCTCGCGCGCGGCCTATAAGCTGCTCGAACTTCTGAAGCGGGACGGGCTAGTGCATCCCGGCGATATCGTGGTCGATCTCGGCGCCGCGCCGGGCAGTTGGTCGCAGGCCCTTGTCGAGCGCGTCGGGCGGGCGGGTCGCGTCATCGCCGTGGATCTGCTTGAAATCGTTCCGATACCCGGGGTCACCGCGATCTGCGGAGATTTCCGGGAAGAAGCGGTGCTCAAACGCCTCGAGGAAGCTCTGGACGGCAAGAAGCTCGACCTTGTGGTTTCCGACATGGCCCCCAATCTAAGCGGCGTGCGCGCAACCGATCAGGCCCGCAGCATCCATTTGTGCGAACTGGCGCTCGAATTCGCCCGGGTTCATTTGAAGCCGAAAGGCGCGTTCCTGGTCAAAGTGTTCCAGGGGGCCGGCTATCCGGAGTTTCTGGCGGCGATGCGCGGGGCCTTCATCGATGTTTCTTCTCGAAAACCCGGGGCCTCGCGCGGCGGCTCGAGCGAGATGTATCTGTTGGGCAAGGGATTGAAGCCCCGCACTGGTTCCTGAACCTCACTTGGGCTTAGAATGGTCGAAACGTGTCGGTGGCAAGAAAGGAAGCAAGTTGAATAACCTCTTCAAGAACCTCGTGATCTGGCTCGTCATCGGGCTCGTCCTGATGACGGTGTTCAACCAGTTCAACACGCGCCAGCAGACCCAGGCGGTGATGGGCTACTCGCAATTCATGGAGGAGGTCAAGGCCGGGCGCATCGCCGAGGTGATGATCGAAGGTCGCGATCTCAAGGCGAAGACCACCGACGGGAAGCCGGTCAACAGCTATTCGCCCGGCGACATCTGGCTCGTGTCGGATCTGCTCAAGTACGGCGTCAAGATCAAGGCGAAGCGCGAGGAAGAGCCTTCGCTCCTCATGAACATCTTCGTCTCGTGGTTCCCGATGCTGCTCCTCATCGGCGTGTGGATCTTCTTCATGCGCCAGATGCAGGGCGGCGGGCGGGGCGGCGCGTTCTCGTTCGGAAAATCCCGCGCGAGAATGATCGACGAGTCCAACAACAACATCACCTTCGCCGACGTCGCCGGTTGCGAAGAGGCCAAGGAGGAGGTCGCCGAGCTGGTCGATTTCCTACGCGATCCCGCCAAGTTC
>VBCT01000204.1 GCA_005882235.1 Betaproteobacteria bacterium | reverse complement strand
TTCTCCGCCGCCCGCTACTTTTTCTTCTTCGCGGCGATCTGCGCGCGCAGGCGCTCCTCCTGCTCCCTCAGCTCGGGCGTGAACTCGGCGCCGAAGTCCTCCGCCTCGAACACCTGGCGGATCTCGATCTCGGAATCCTCCCGCATCGGATTGGGGCAGCGCTTGACCCATTCGATCGCCTCTTCCTTCGACTTCACCTGCCAGATCCAGAAGCCGGCGACCAGCTCCTTGGTCTCGGCGAAGGGCCCGTCGATGACGGTGCGCTTCGCACCCGAGAACCGGACGCGCGCGCCCTTCGAGCTCGGGTGCAGCCCTTCCCCCGCGAGCATCACGCCGGCCTTCACCAGCTCCTCGTTGAACTTCCCCATCGCGGCGAGGAGCTTCTCGTCGGGCATCACCCCGGCTTCAGAATCCTTGCTCGCTTTGACCATGATCATGAATCGCATCGTGTTCTCCGTTGGGTTGGGAGCCGGGCCTCCGGACGGTTCCGGCCGGATACGAAGCCTCGCTCTATCTGCACGACGAACGAGGCCGGGCGAAATCGACAGCTTGAACGAACTTGTGCTAGTCGTCGATCGCTTGATAGGCGGTCACCGACGAGCGCGGCGCTCCTGCTTTCATCGGCCGTGCTTCGCCTCCCCGGCGAGCAGGTCGGCGAGGCGCGCTAGGGTTTCGCTCCAGCCCTGGTTCTGGCCGCGGCCGGCCTCGCCCGGCGGCGTGGTCTGGCGCACTGTCAGCTTCGTCTTGCCGCCGTCTTCGGCGAACGTCACCGTGGTCACGAGCTCGTGGCCGGGTAGATTGTCCAGGATTGCGGTGAAGACGATGCGCTCGTTACGGACGATGTCGCGGTACATGCCGTGGAACGGATTGTCCAGGCCGTCGGGCCCGCGCATCACGAAGCGGTACGTGCCGCCCGGGCGGAAGTCCATCTCACAGCCGGGCAGCGTGAAGCCTTTCGGGCCCCACCATTTGCGGATGTGCTCCGGCTCGGTCCACAGCTTCCACATGAGCTCGCGCGGGGCATCGAAGACGCGCGTGAGGATCATCTCGCCCGCGTGCCTGCCTTCGACGAAATTCTTGAGCGAAGTGCCGACGATCTCGGTCCAGCCCGCCGCGAAATTCGCCATTGCGAATGCAGGCAGCTTCGGGAAGGTCTCCAGGCCCTCGTGCGTCAGCCTGACCTTCGTCTTGTTCCCTTGGGCGAACAGCTCGAAGGTCACCAGCGAATCCCCCGCGTAGCCTTCATAGCGCCAAGTGTAGGCGAGCCTCTTGTTGGGGATCGCCTCGGTGACCTTGCAGCGGTGACAATACTTGAAGCCTTCGTGCTCGACGTCGAACTGGAATTCGAAGCCGACTACGGGCGCGAATTCTCGGAGCTCGAAGGACCATTGCTTAATGTCGTCCTTGTCGGTCAGGGCCTCCCACACCAGGGCGACCGGGGCATCGAAAGTGCGTTCCACGACGAGCGGTTCGTCTTTCGTCACGACGTTAGGTTTTGCGGCCATCTTTCTTCTCCTTGCGTTGAACTTCTCGCGACTTGTTCTTGCGCTGCAGTTCCTTGAGGTAGCTGCCCAGCCTGTCGAAGCTCTCCTCCCAGTGGCGCCGGTAATACTCGACCCATTGGGCGACGTCCTTGAGCGGATTTGCCTGGAGCCGGCAGGGCCGCCACTGCGCCTCGCGGCCGCGCTCGATCAAGCCCGCGCGCTCGAGGACCTTGAGGTGCTTGGACACGGCCGGAAGGCTGATCTCGAAGGGCTCGGCCAGTTTCAGGACCGAGGTTTCGCCCGAGGCGAGGCGCGCGAGGATCGCGCGCCTCGTGGGATCGGCGAGGGCGGCGAAGGTGGCGCTGAGGCGATCGGGCTGCATTTAACCAGTAGGTTAAATACAGACGCTCAGTTTGTCAAGGGCTTGCGATTTCAATTCTTAAGCCGGTACCCGGTCTTGAAGATCCACGCGACCACCGCGAGCGACACCGCGAGAAACACGCCGGTCATGGCGAGGCTCACGCCCACGCTCACGTCGGCCAGGCCGTAGAAACTCCAGCGGAATCCGCTCACCAAGTAGACCACGGGGTTGAAGAGCGAGACCGTACGCCAGAACGGCGGCAGCATGTCGATGGAGTAGAAGCTGCCGCCGAGAAAGGTGAGCGGCGTGATGATGAGGAGCGGTATGGCCTGGAGCTTCTCGAAACCATCCGCCCAGATCCCGATGATGAAGCCGATGAGGCTGAAGGTGACCGAGGTCAGGACGAGAAAGAGGATCATCCAGACGGGATGCTCGATCCTGAGCGGCACCAGCAGCGCCGCCGTCGCGAGGATGGTGAGGCCGAGGACGACCGACTTGGTCGCGGCCGCCCCTACGTAGCTCACCACGATCTCGAAATAGGAGATCGGCGCCGACAACAGCTCGTAGATGGTCCCGACGAACTTGGGAAAGTAGATTCCGAACGACGCATTGGAGATGCTCTGCGTCAGCAGCGACAGCATCACGAGCCCCGGCACGATGAAGGCGCCGTAGCTGACGCCCTCGACCTCGGGGATGCGCCCGCCGATCGCGGCGCCGAAGACGACGAAGTACAAGGCTGTCGAGATCACCGGCGAGACGATGCTCTGCATCAAGGTACGCCGGGTGCGCGCCATCTCGAACTTGTAGATCGCGCGTATCGCGTAGACGTTCATGGCGCTCACTTTCTGTCGCTCACCAGAGTGACGAAGATGTCTTCGAGCGAGCTTTGCGTCGTCTGGAGATCCTTGAAGCGGATTCCGGCTGCGGCCAAGTCCTGCAGGAGCGCAGTGATGCCGGCGCGATCGACCTGCTCATCGTAGGTATAGATCAATTCGGTTCCGCT
>VBCT01000203.1 GCA_005882235.1 Betaproteobacteria bacterium | reverse complement strand
CTTCAGCATCTTGAGCCCATGGCCGTCCTGAGCGTTGAATGCCTTCAACTCGGCTCCGGTCTCGCTGAAGTACAGGGTCCCGTCGGTGAGCACCCCGTCGACGTCGAAGATCATCAGGCGCAGCCGCCGCATTCGCTCCAGAACGTCGTCGTGCATCAAATGACCTTGGCGCGAAACAGATCGTGCATGTTGAGAGCGCCAACGAGCTCTCCCGTTTCCGTCGCGACGAGCAGCTGATTGATCTTGTGACGTTCCATCAGCTCGAGCGCTTCGGCAGCAAGCTTGTGCGGGGCGATCGTGTGCGGATTGCGTTTCATGACATCGGTAACCTTGAGCGCGCGGACGTCGGGTTTGCGCTCCAGCGTCCTTCGCAGGTCGCCGTCCGTGAATATGCCGAGGACCCTTTTGCCGGGGCCGAGGATCGCGGTCATGCCCATGCTTTTCCTGGATATCTCGGCCAGCAAGTCGGAAAAGGAATCAGTGTCGGATACGGCCGGAACGTCGTTGCCGGTGCGCATGACGTCGGAGACATGAATGAGAAGCTTCCTGCCGAGCGCACCTCCGGGGTGGGCACGGGCAAAATCCTGCTCGTCGAAACCGCGAGCGTCCAGCAAGGCGACGGCCAGAGCGTCGCCGAGCGCGAGCGCCGCAGTGGTGCTTGCCGTCGGTGCAAGATTCAGAGGGCAGGCTTCCTGCGCGACGCCCGCGTCGAGGCGCACATCGGCTTCCCTGGCAAGCGCCGAGTCGGGATTGCCGGTCAGCGCGATCAGCTTCGCGCCCCGGCGTTTTATCAGAGGGATGATCGTGAGCAGCTCGTCCGACTGGCCGGAATTCGAGAGCGCCAGCACCACGTCATCGCGCGTGATCATGCCGAGATCGCCGTGTCCCGCCTCGGCGGCATGAACGAAAAAAGCCGGTGTTCCCGTGCTCGCAAGCGTGGATGCGATCTTGCGAGCGATGTGCCCCGACTTGCCGACGCCGCTCACTACGACGCGCCCGCGGCAAGCGAGGATCACACCGAGCGCATCCAGAAAACGCTCGTCGAGCCGCGAGATCAGCCCGCTCACCGCACCGGCCTCGATCGTGAGCACCTTGCGGGCGAGCTCGAGCGCGGACGTTGAAATCGCTTTCTTCGATCGGTCGTTCATTGAGAAAAACCGCGCTGGCCCGCGCCGGGAGCACCCTTTATCATAGGTTGGAGTATACCAGACCGAATCCACGCTCTTCCCACGTGATCCCAAAAAAACAAGGACTTCCGGGTGGATGACACGCTTGAACTCGTGCTGATCCTGCTGGCGAGCGCGGTGTTCGTCGTTGTGCTCTTCCGCTGGCTGCATTTGCCTCCGCTACTGGGGTACATCCTGGTCGGTGTCGCAGCGGGCCCCTTCGCGCTGGCGTGGATTCCCGACACCGACGAAGGACGGCATCTTGCGGAATTCGGCGTCGTGTTCCTGATGTTCTCGATCGGGCTGGAGTTCAGCCTGGCGAAGCTCTTTCAGCTGCGTCGCGCCGTGTTCGGGCTCGGGTTTTCCCAGGTCCTGCTTACGCTCGGTGCCGTGCTTGCTGCCGCCTCACTTGCGGGAGCTCCATGGCAAGCCGCCCTCGCGGTTGGAGGCGCGATCGCCATGTCGTCGACGGCGATGGTCATGCGCATCCTTGCCGAACGCATCCAGTTGGAAACGCCCCACGGACGGGACATCGTCGGCGTGCTGCTTTTCCAGGATCTCGCGGTCGTTCCGTTGCTGATCTTGATTCCTGCGATTGCGGAGGGGAGCGGCGAGCTTGTGCAGCGTCTGGGGTTTGCCCTCGCCAAGGCCACGGCGGTGCTCGTGGTGCTGCTCTTTGTCGGGCAGAAACTCATGCGTAGCTGGTTTCACATCGTGGCGCGCCGCCGCTCGCATGAGCTGTTCATTCTCAACGTCTTGCTCATTACGCTGGGGCTTGCTTGGCTCACGGATCGGGCGGGGCTGTCTCTGGCCTTGGGCGCGTTTCTCGCCGGCATGCTCATAGCCGAAACCGAATACCGGCATCAGGTCGAGGAGGACATCAGGCCGTTTCGGGAGGTCCTGCTGGGTCTATTCTTCGTGACCATAGGCATGAGACTCGACCTGGGGACGGTTGCGGCGAATTTATGGCTGACGCTGTCGCTCACGGCGCTGCTGATCGTGTTCAAGTTCATCCTTGTCGCCAGCCTCGCGCGCCTGTTCGGAGCCGGTCCGGGCGCGGCCGTACGCACGGGGCTGGCTCTCGCTCAGGTGGGCGAGTTCGGCCTGGTGCTCACGGTCCTGGCACAGTCGGTTGCACTGCTCGATCGCGACTTTTCCCAGCTGGTCGTCGCGGCGATGCTGCTCTCCATGCTTGTCGCCCCGTTCGTCATTCAGGCAAGCGACAGGCTCGCCCTGCGCTGGTCGAGCGCCGAATGGATGCTGCAATCGCTCGCGCTGCACCGAGTAGCCGCGCAGAGTCTCGCAACCGAGCGGCACGTCATCGTGTGCGGCTACGGCCGCACCGGCCAGCGCCTGGCGCACATGCTGGAGCAGGAGCACATCGATGTCATCGCCCTCGACACCGATCCGGAGCGCGTGCGCGGAGCGGCGGCAGCAGGCGAGAAGGTCGTCTTCGGCGACGCGTCACGGTACGAAACGCTCGTGGCGGCAGGTATCGCGCGAGCGAGCGCGCTCGTCGTTACCTTCGCGGACACGCAGCTTGCGCTTCGGATTCTTCATCATGTGCGCACGCTCAATCCTGCGTTGCCGGTGATCGTCCGCACTCTGGACGACGCCGACATGGACCGGCTCATCGCCGCGGGTGCGTCGGAGGTGGTGCCCGAGACCTTCGAGTCGAGCTTGATGCTGGCCTCGCACGCGTTGGTGCTGCTGGGCGTGCCCTTGAAGCGGGTCGTGCGTCGCATTCGCGACGTTCGCGAGCATCGGTACAGCCTGATGCGCGGCTTCTTTCATGGAGGCACCGACCAGGCCGAGAACCCCGACGAGGCGCGTGAACCGCGCCTGCACTCGGTGACGCTCGCGAGGGGCGCGAGCGCCTCGGGACGCAGCCTAGGGGAGCTCGCGCTGGGAGAACTGGGTGTGCGCGTAACGGCGCTGCGGCGGCGGGAGCTGCGGATGATTTCCCCGGATCCGCAAACGGCATTGCAGGAGGGCGACGTGATTGTGTTGCTCGGCACGCCCGAGCAACTCGCTGCCGCGGAGATGCGCCTGCTTCAGGGGTAGGCTTATCGTTCCCGGAAAGCAGCTGGAGGGATGTCTAGGCTCTTGGCCATGGCTATGAGCGGTGCGATTGCGTTGGAGTCCGCCTGGCGCGCTTGTTCGAGCATCAAGATAGTCGCGTCACGCCTGTGCGGGAACGTCCTCAAAACGAGTGCAAGCAATTCGCGCGACCTTGCCGCCTCGCCTTGAAATGCGAGAAATACGCTGCGTCGCGTCACGACGGCATGGGCCGGCCAGTAGCGGGCAACCCGCTCGCTCATCGCCAGCTTGTCGGCAAGCCTGCTCCGGTCCAGCGGAGCGCCGATCACTATCCATAGCTCTGCCAGGGGCGCCATGAGGCCGTGCGCCAGCTCGTGCATGGTTTCGGTGTCACGATGCGCCTGGGCGGCAGGGGTCAGCGTGAGCATGGTTCCGCTGATGCGTGTCGTGTCCAGGCGCACGTAGTCCCTGAGAGCGACCCCCAAAGTAACCGAGAGCGCAGCACAGGCGGCCGCTGGGGTAATCCAGCCGGTGCGCGAGACCGCGGGGAAACGCGTCTCGAGTCTTGCACCAGCGCCTAGCAAAAGGGCGGTCAGGCCCAGGAAGTGTGCGTTCCACAAGGGAAACTCGATCAGGGAG
>VBCT01000202.1 GCA_005882235.1 Betaproteobacteria bacterium | reverse complement strand
GAAAACATGTGGGTGTTGCCGACCGCGAAGGGCGCGCGCATGCTGCCGGGCGCGAACGGCGGGGTCGAGTGGTCGCCGATGGCCTTCAGCCCGAAGACGCGACTCGCCTACGCGCTCAACCTGCATCAGCCGATGACGTATCACGTCGAGGCCGCGAACTATCCGGGCGGGAGCAAGCTGTGGCTGGGCGGCGCGTTCAAGGCCATAGCGAGCGAGAAGCAGTGGGGACGGCTCTCGGCGGTCAACGTCGACACCGGCAAGGTCGCGTGGAAGTACGACACCGAGCAGCCCCTGATCGGCGGCGCGCTCGCCACCGCCGGGGGTCTAGTGTTCTTCGGCGAAGGCAACGGGCTCTTCAAGGCGCTCGACGCGCAGACCGGAGGCCTGCTGTGGCAGTACCAGGCCGGAGCCGGCGTCAACGCGCCTCCGGTGTCCTATATGGTGAAGAACAAACAGTACGTCGCCGTCGCCGCAGGCGGAAATACGCAGATCGATTTCAAGCGCGGCAACAGCGTCGTCGTATTCGCCCTGCCCTGAGATATGCAAGCCCGGAAGGCCGCCCCCGGGGCGGCCTTTTTGTTTCTCCTCGTCCTCGCCCCCGCTGCGCACGCCGATCTCGCCGCCGGCAAGCGCAAGGCCGAAGCCTGCAGCGCCTGCCACGGCGCCGACGGCAACTCGGTGATCGCCCTGTTTCCGGCGCTTGCGGGCCAGACGGCGCGCTATCTCTACCTTCAGTTGAAAGACTTCAAGGAAGGCCGGCGCAGCGAACCCGCGATGGCGCCGATGGTGGCGAAGCTCTCCACCCGGGACATGCTCGATCTCGCCGAATACTTCGCCGCGCAGAAACCGAAGCCCATCGCCTTCAAGGCGGACGCGGCGCGCGTCGCCCGCGGAAAGAAGAAGGCGGAAGAAGTGTTGTGCACCATGTGCCACCTGGGGGGACTCTCCGGGCAGAACGAGATTCCCCGGGTCGCGGGCCAGCACCCCGAGTACGTGATCAAGCAGCTCAAAGCCTTCAAGGCGCGCACGCGCACCAACGATGCCGGCAGCATGACGAGCGTCGCCCAGACCATCACCGAGCAGGACATCGAGGATCTCGCGCATTACATCTCGAGCCTGGAGTAGGAGCCCGATGCGAAAGCGGGATTTCACCGGCGCATCGCTCGTCCTGTCGCTGGCCGGCTTCGCCCTCGCTCGAGGCGCCGCCTGCGCCGAAAACCCCGCAGAGCAGCTCGAAACCCCCGTCGTCGAAGTGATCGGCGTCACGCCCCTGCCCGGCTTCGGAGTTCCCGCCGCGCAGGTCCCCGCGAACGTCCAGGCGGTCACCGGGGCGGAGATCATGCGGCAGCACCCGCTCAGCCTGCCCGAGTTCATGAGCCAGCGAGTTCATGAGCCAGCGCCTCTCCGGCGTGAACGTCAACGAAAACCAGGGCAATCCGTTTCAGCCCGACCTCACGTACCGCGGATTTGCCGCTTCGCCGCTGCTCGGCACGCCGCAAGGAATCTCGGTGTACCAGGACGGCGTGCGCATCAACGAGCCTTTCGGCGACACGGTGAACTGGGATTCGATTCCGACCGCCGCGATCTCGACGATCAACCTCATCCCCGGCTCGAATCCCTTGTTCGGCCTGAACACGCTGGGCGGCGCGCTGTCGATCCGCACCAAGAGCGGCGCGCAGTATCCGGGAACGGCGGCGACGCTCTACGGCGGATCGTTCGGGCGGCGCTCGGTCGATGTGCAGCGCGGCGGTGCGAACGGCGAGTTCGATTATTTTGTGAGTGCAAGCGCATTTCGCGAGGACGGCTGGCGCGTGCAGTCGCCTTCCGACGTGCGCCAGTTTTTTTCAAAGCTCGGCTGGCAGGACGGGACGACCGACATCGATTTCAGCATCACCCACGCCGAATCCGATCTCACCGGCAACGGGCTCTTGCCGCAGAGCATGCTCCGAGCCGACCCGAAGCAGATCTATACGCTGAGCGACCATACTCGCAACCGGATGACGCTGCTCACTCTCAACGCCACCCGGTGGCTCACCGGCGATCTGCTCTGGTCGGGCACGGCGTATTACCGCGGGAGCGGAAAGAACACCATCAACGGCGACGTCAACGAAGTCAGCGACCCGCGCAACAACGTGATGGCCTACGACGACGGCGACCCCAACGCCTCCTCGGTCAATCGCACCCGCACCCGCCAGCGGGGTTACGGATTTTCCACGCAGGCCGCGCTCACGAGCGGGGATCCGCCCGGACGAGGCAATCTCGTGATCGTGGGCGGCGGCTACGACCGCAGCGCGAGCGACTTCCGCCAGAGCTACCAGCTCGGCGGCTTCAACGCCGACCGCAGCACGGCGCCCACCGGCGCGGAGACCGAGATCGTCGACCTGGACGGCGGAACCTCGACGGCAAGCCTGTTCGTCACCGACACGCATTCGCCCAACCCGCGATGGCATCTCACCGGGAGCGCGCGCTACAACGTCACGCGGGTGCGCACGGCGGACGGACTTTCGCCGCCCCTGCCTCCGCCTGCCGCGGGTTTGGGGAGCGATCTGAGTTTCGCGAAATTGAATCCCGCGGTGGGTGCCGCGTATACGCCCGAGGGCGCGCCCGGATTCTACGCCGGCTTCAGTCAGGGCAACCGCCCGCCGTCGCCGGTCGAACTGGGCTGTGCGGACCGTAACAGTCCCTGCCACCTTCCGAACGCCATGGCATCGGATCCGCCGCTCAAGCAGGTCGTGGCGCGCACGATCGAGGTCGGGGCGCGCGCGCGGACGGCCTCGGGACTGCGGTGGAATGCGGCCCTGTTTCGAACCATGAACTACGACGACATCCTGTTCGTGAGTTCCTCCGTGAGCTCCGGCTTCTTCACGAACTTCGGAAAGACGCGCAGGCAAGGTCTGGAGGCGGCTCTCGAACGCCTGGAGGGAAAATTCTCCTGGGCGCTCAACTACAGCCTGATCGACGCGACCTACCGGTCGTCCGCCGCGCTGTTCTCCCAGGCGAACAGCACCGCCGATGCGAACGGCGACATCCAGGTTTCGCCCGGGGACCGCATACCCGGAATTCCGCGGCACCACCTGAATGCCGCCGCGACATACGATCTGACGGACAGGACCACGGTCGGCGCCGGCGCGGTCGCGGTGTCCCGGCAGGTCGCGCGCGGCAACGACAACAACCGGCATCAGCCCGACGGAGTGAATTTCCTGGGACCGGGTGAGATCGCCGGCTACGCGATCTTCAATCTGAACCTCGACTACAAGCTCGATCGCGGCCTGCGGGCGTTCGCAAAGCTCGCCAACGTCTTCGGCCGGCGCTACGCCACCGCCGGCGCGCTGCAGCAGAACTTTTTTCCGGGCGGCAACCTGGCGGCGCCGGGCGCCCAGGTCAACGAGACGTTCTACGCGCCGGGCGCGCCGCGCGCGCTGTGGATCGGGATCCAGCTCACGCCCGACGCCGCGGCGGGCAGGCAAGCCCGAGCGGCGCAGGCGGGCCGCGATTGACACTTCCTCGAAGCCCGGCTTATCGTTGCCGGCAACGATAGGAGGCGGTCGCCATGCCCTTTTCCCGTAAGTCCGCGCTCGCGATTCTCTTCTGCGGCCCGCTCCTCGCGCCAGCGGCGCAGGCGCAGCGCACCAAGCCGCCCGGGTTCCCCGACGCGCCTGGAAAGGAAGTGCTCGTCGGCAAATGCTTTCAGTGCCACGCCCCGACGATGTGGCAGGACCACAGTCAGGACCGCAGAGGCTGGGAGAGCGTGCTCTACCGCATGGTCGGGCGCGGCGCCCTCTGGACCGAGGACGAAATCAGGACCATGGCCGACTACCTCGCCGTGGCATACGGGCGGCAGGCGGCGGCATCGAAATAACGGCGCTTTGAGGGAGGGCCTATGAGAGAGCTGGTCGCACGATATCTGTCGCGCTCGATTTCACGGCGCGGCTTCCTGAAGGGCCTGACGACCGCCGGAATCTCGCTCGCTTCGGCGGAATCCATCCTGGAATCGCTCGTCCCGATCGCCCGCGCCCAAGAGGCGCGGGGCGTCGCTCCCGAAGCGGTCAAAATGGTCGAGGGAACGGGGGCGGAATGCTTCGCCGAGCAGCTGATCGCTTCCGGCGTCAAATACGTGTTCGGCAACTCGGCGAGCGAAGATGCGCAGTTCTACGAGGCGCTGGTCGACCGGCCTCAGCTCAAATACATCCTCACGCCGCACGAAGGACCGGGGGCCGCGATGGCCGCGGGCTACGTGAAAGCCTCCGGCGAGCCGACCATCGTGATGCAGGCCGCGGTCGTGGGTCTCGTCAACGCCATGGGGCAGATGTTCAACGCGTTCAAGGAGCAGACGCCGCTCGTCTTCTACAGCTACCGCACCGACCAGACGCGCCGTTCCGGGCGCGACGGCTTCGAGGAAGTGGCCAATCAGGAGCAGATCGTCCAGCCGATGACGAAGTATTCGTGGCTCGCGCGGCGCGCGGAAATGATTCCGGAGACCGTACGGCGCGGCTTCAAGGCGGCGTGGACGCCGCCTTACGGGCCGACTTACGTTTCCTGGCATTCGGATCTGAACGACGAGAAGACTTACGCCGAGATCATCACCCAGGACAAGGTCGACCCGCGCATGCGCGTGCGCCCCAATCCCGCGGAAATCGATCGGGCTGCGAAACTCCTGGTCGAAGCGAAGATGCCTCTCATGATCGTCGGCGACGAGGTCTACGGCGCCAAGGCCGTGTCCAAGGCGGTGGAGCTCGCCGAGCTCCTCGGAATGCCCGTGACCCAGGTGCGGCAGATCTACGCGAGCTTCCCCGAGTCGCATCCGCTGTGGGTCGGCGGCCCGCCCGCGGCGCGCATCGCGTCGCTCGATTTCCCGAAAAATCCGGACGTAGTCATCAACGTCGGGAACAAATTGCAGCACAACAGCCCGCAACCCATCGTGGCGCGCGAAGCGAAATTCATCGACATGCGCAACGACAGCGGGAGCATGGGCAACGTGATGAACACCGAGGTTCCGCTCGTCGCCGACGTCGCCTACGGCTTGGACGATCTGAAGGCCGCGGTCGAAGGAATCATGACCTCCGCGATGTACAGGAAGGCGCGGGAGCGCGCGCAGGAAGTGGGCCGCTTCAGCGAGAAGGCGAAGGCGCTGCGCGCCCTGGTGGCGAAGAACCCCGAGTGGAGCCGCAGCCCGATGCTCGCCGACCGCGTGACCTGGGAGGTCGCACAGTTTGCCGACAAGGACGCCATCATCGTCCACGAGGCCGGCTCGGTGGTGCTGCACGGGTTCGATTTCAATCCGCTCGGCGGGCGCGAGCTCTTCTTCTATTACGGCGCGCACCTCGGCTCGGGGGTGGGCACCGCGGCGGGCGTGAAGCTCGCCCGCCCGAACCGGCAGGTGATCTGCCTCGTGGGCGATGGATCGTTCGTTTT
>VBCT01000201.1 GCA_005882235.1 Betaproteobacteria bacterium | reverse complement strand
TTGTTCAATGTATCCGGTGACGACTTTCCCCGCTTTCTCGGGCAGCATGTTCGCGAGCAGGAATGCGTGGATGTGTTCTCCCAGCCCCGAAAAAATCGGGAACGCCGCCATGAGCGCGAGGGTGAGGGTGACAAGCGGCACGAGTGCAAGCAAGGTCGTAAAAGTGAGGCTCGACGCGATCTGCAAGCAGCGATCTTCGTTGAACCTCCCGAGCACGTGTGCGAGGAAGCGGCCCAGTTGTCGCAGCGGAAAGGGGATGGGATCCATTTATCGGGGCGTGAACGTCGCCTATAATACCAGCGCCATTCCCGACTCTCGTCGATGAGCGACATTCTCGTTCTCTACTATAGCCACCACGGCAATCGGAGGTACGATGCCTAGGCGGACATCGCCACTCACACACGCGAGCGGCCTTCACCCCTGCGGGTTGATTCGCTGCGTGCTCTGTAGCTTGTTGAGCATCGGTGTCGGCGCCTACGCCGTTGACGATCCTCCCGCCTTTCGCTAGACGCACGGTCACCTCGCCCTGCGACTCGGTCCCCTGCGTCACGGCATTCACTGAGAAGAGCAGCAGTTCGGCGCCACTCCTCGCCAAGCTTTCGATTGCCTTGAAGGTCGCATCCACGGGACCGTCCCCGTCGGCGTCGGCCTTGCGCTCCTTGCCGGCCTCGGTGAGCACGATCTTGGCGTGGGGGCGCTCGCCGGTCCCGCTCGCCTGGTTTATGCGCACCAACTGCCAGTGCTCCGCCGCGGCGGCCGTCGCTCCGTCGGAGACGAGCGCCTGCAGGTCGTCGTCGAAGATGTCGGCCTTCTTATCGGCAAGGTCCTTGAAGCGCTGGAACGCCTTGTTGTAGGCGTCCTCGCCGTCGAGTTCGATGCCGATCTCTTTGAGTCGCTGGCGAAAGGCGTTGCGGCCCGAGAGCTTTCCGAGCACGATTTTGTTCGTGGTCCAGCCTACGTCCTCGGCGCGCATGATTTCGTAGGTATCGCGACTCTTCAGGACGCCGTCCTGATGAATTCCGGAAGCATGCGCGAAAGCGTTGGCACCCACTACCGCCTTGTTCGGCTGAACCACGAACCCGGTGATCTGGGACACCAAGCGCGAGGCCGGCACGATCTGGCTGGGGTCGATGCGCGTCTGGAGGTTGAAGAAATCGCCGCGGGTGCGTACCGCCATTACCACTTCCTCGAGCGAAGTATTGCCGGCGCGCTCGCCTAGGCCGTTCATCGTGCACTCGATCTGGCGCGCACCCCCGATCGTGACCGCAGCGAGCGAATTTGCCACCGCCATGCCGAGATCGTTGTGGCAGTGTACCGACCACACGGCCTTGCCGGAGTTCGGCACCCTCTCCCGCAGCTTCCTGATGAATTCACCGAACTGCTCGGGAACCGCGTAACCGACGGTATCCGGGATGTTGATGGTGTTGGCGCCTTCTTTGATCACGGCCTCGAGGACACGCGATGTCATCGCGGTGCTTGCGCGCGAAGCGCACCGACAGCGTCGCCTGCTCGAGCACCTGCTCGGGTGTCATGCGTAACTTCTTCTCCATATGGAGCGCGCTCGTGGCGATGAAGAGGTGTACGCGTCCGGATTTCGCCGTCTTCAGCGCGTCGATCCCGCGCTGGATGTCGCGGTCGTTGGCACGGCACAGGCCGGCCACGGTCGAGTCCCTGATCACGCCCGCAACCGCCTTCACCGCCTCGAAATCGCCGTTCGAAGAGGCCGGGAAACCTGCTTCGATCACATCGACTCGCATTCTCTCCAACAGGCGCGCGATGCGAAGCTTCTCGTCCTTGGTCATCGAAGCACCGGGGCTCTGCTCGCCGTCGCGCATGGTGGTGTCGAATATGATCAATCGTTCCTTCATGGTGTCGCTCCGCATCGATTGCCTGAAATCGTTCCGCGGCGCCCGCTTGCGCCGCGACCGGGTACTGCCGAATTGGGTTTGGGATTATGTGCGCGCGAGGCGCAGCAGCAGACCCGCCAGAAGCAGGCTGCCGAGGGTAAGGCTGAGAGCAATGGTGCGGAAACGCATGGGGGAAATATAGCGGGTTTCCCGGGCTACTGCAACCGGGCGGGCTCTCCGGGCCGACGTCTCTTCCACAACCAGTACACGTACCCGGAGAGTCCGTATGCAACAAACAGCAGAAATAGGACGATAGGCGGGTCTGTGGAAATCAGGACGAAGCCGAGGACGACGAGCAGGATCACGGCGAACGGGACCGAGCGCCGCAGGTTGATGTCCTTGAAGCTGTAGAAAGGGACGTTGCTCACCATCGTCAACCCCGCGTAAAGGGTCAGGAACGCCGCGACCCAAGGCAGGCCGTAGTCGTCTACGGGGATCTTGTTGTCGCTCGCAAGCCACAGAAATCCGGCCACAAGAGCCGCTGCCGCGGGACTCGGCAGCCCCTGGAAGAAGCGCTTGTCGACCACGTCGATGTTGGTGTTGAAGCGGGCAAGCCGCAGAGCCGCACCCGCGCAGTAGACGAACGCCGCAATCCAGCCGAAGCGCCCCAGGTCCTTCAGCGCCCATTCATACATGATCAGGGCTGGTGCGGCACCGAAGCAGACCATGTCGGAGAGCGAGTCGTATTCAGCGCCGAATGCGCTCTGAGTACGCGTCAAGCGCGCGACGCGCCCGTCGAGGGTATCGAGGATCATCGCGACGAAGATGGCCACGGCAGCATAGTCGTAACGCTGGTTCATCGCCATCACGATCGAGTAAAACCCGGCAAACAATGCCGCTGTGGTAAACAAGTTCGGCAGCAGGTAGATCCCGCGGCGACGGATCTCGGTGTTCAACAACGGTCTGCGGAGATTGGGCTCAAGCATGATGCGGCAGCGTGGCAATCACCGTGCTGGTAGCGTAAACCTTGTCTCCCAGTGCAGCCACGAGATTCGCGTCTTCGGGGACGTAAATGTCCACGCGGGAGCCGAAGCGGATGAAACCGAACCTTTGACCCCGTGCCAGACTGTCTCCCTCGTGGACATAGCACAGAATTCGCCTCGCGATCAATCCTGCGACTTGCACGCAGGTCACGTCCGCGCCGCGGATCGTACGCAGCCACAGTGCGTTGCGCTCGTTCTCCAAGGAAGCCTTATCGAAAGCGGCGTTGATGAAGCGCCCGGGATGGTACCAGCGCTTTTGCACACGGCCGTCCACCGGCGAGCGGTTGGAATGCACGTTGAAGACATTCATGAAAACGCTGACCTTGATCGCGCTGCGCTCGAGGTAGGGATCGCGGGCCCGCTCCACTGCGACGATTCGTCCGTCGGCTGGCGAGACCACGGTGTGCGCGTCGCCGGGCACCTGCCGCGGCGGATCGCGAAAAAACTGCAACACGAAAAGCACCGCAAGCCAGATCGGAGCCGACCACCAGCCGATCAGCCAGCCCGCTGCGGCCGCCACGACAACCGTCGCTGCGACGAAAGGCCAGCCTTCGCGTGCAATGATCGGGTGCGGATAGCTCGCGCTCATTGCGGCCCCTGCTAGCCTGTCGCGCCTCTAGTTCCGCGATTGATCGACCAACTTGTTCTTCTTGATCCAAGGCATCATCGCCCTGAGCTTTTCGCCGACGATTTCGATCGGATGCTCGGCGGTCATGCGGCGCCGCGAGAGCAGCATCGGCGCGCCGGCGCGATTTTCCAGGATGAATTCCTTCGCGTATTCGCCCGACTGGATGCGAGCGAGCGCCGCTCGCATTGCTTTCTTGGTTTCTCCGGTGATGATCTTCGGTCCGGTCGCGTATTCCCCGTACTCGGCATTGTTCGAGATCGAGTAGTTCATGGTGCCTATGCCGCCCTCGTACATCAGGTCGACGATGAGCTTTAACTCGTGAAGGCACTCGAAGTACGCCATTTCGGGCGCGTAGCCGGCTTCGGTGAGTACCTCGTACCCCGCCTTGACGAGCTCCACGCAACCGCCGCAAAGCACCGTTTGCTCACCGAACAGGTCGGTTTCCGTCTCCTCCTTGAACGTGGTTTCGATCACCCCGGCACGAGCCCCGCCGATTGCGGCCGCGTAGGACAGGGCGAGGTCGCGCGCCTTTCCGCTCTGGTCGCGATGCACCGCGATCAGCATCGGCGTGCCCCCGCCCTGAGCGTAGGTCGAGCGCACGGTGTGGCCGGGAGCTTTCGGCGCGATCATTACAACGTCGAGATCCTCGCGCGGCATGACCTGCCCGTAGTGGATGTTGAACCCATGGGCGAATCCGAGCGTCGCGCCCTTTCGGATATTGGGCTCGACTTCGGATTTGTACACTGCGGCGATGTGTTCGTCGGGCATCAGCATCATCACGAAGTCGGCCCCCTTGACCGCCCCCGAAACCTCCTCGACGTTCAAGCCCGCTTTTTTTGCCTTGTCCCAGGAGGCGCCGTCCTTTCGCAGTCCGACCGTGACTTTCACTCCCGAGTCGTGCAGGTTGAGGGCGTGGGCGTGCCCTTGCGACCCGTAACCCACGATCGCGACCTTCTTGCCCTTGACGAGCGACAGGTCGGCGTCCTTGTCGTAATAGACTTTCATGCTGTTTCCTTTTGGTTCTGCGGCACGCGGGCTCAGACCTTCAAGACCCTCTCGCCGCGCCCGATGCCCGAGGCGCCGGTTCGCACTGTCTCGAGGATGGCGCTGTGCTCGAGCGCTTGAATGAATGCATCGAGCTTGGCTCCGGTGCCCGTGAGCTCGATGGTATAGGTGTTCTCCGTGACGTCGATGATGCGACCCCGGAAGATATCGGACATGCGCTTCACCTCCTCGCGCTCCTTTCCCATCGCCCGGACCTTGATCAGCATGAGCTCGCGCTCGATGTGGGCCGCTTCCGACAGATCGACTACCTTGACCACTTCGACGAGCTTGTTCAGCTGTTTAGTAATCTGCTCGACCACGTCGTCCGAGCCGGTGGTGACGATGGTCATGCGCGAAAGCGACTCGTCTTCGGTCGGCGCCACGGTGAGCGTTTCGATGTTGTAGCCGCGCGCCGAAAACAGGCCTGCGACTCTCGAAAGAGCCCCCGGCTCATTTTCGAGCATGATGGAAATGATGTGTCGCATTATCCCCTCGCTGAGGCCCAGCCCTCGGCGCATTTCGCGCCCCTTGTGACGCGGCGCTCGTGGCGCCGCCGGACCAAGCTCCCTTCAGCTAACGTTGATCGAACCCGCGTGTGTCGGGCTTACAGCTCCTCGGCAAGAATCATTTCGGTCAGCCCCTTGCCGCCCTGGACCATCGGATAGACGTTCTCGGTCTGGTCGGTGACGAAATCTAGGAACACCAAGTCGTTCTTGCGCTTG
>VBCT01000028.1 GCA_005882235.1 Betaproteobacteria bacterium | reverse complement strand
GCGCACGGCGCGCACCACTGCATCAACTACCGCAAGGAGAATTTCGTCGAGCGCGTGAAAGCGCTCACCGGCGGCAAGGGTGTGCCGGTGGTGTACGACTCGGTCGGAAAAGACACCTTCACCGGATCGCTCGACTGCCTGCAGCCGCGCGGATTGATGGTGAGCTTCGGCAATTCGTCGGGGGCGGTACCCCCATTCGAACTTACGGTGCTTTCACAAAAGGGATCGCTTTACGTCACGCGTCCGACGCTGGTGACCCACACGTCCAAGCGTGACGATCTGCTCGCCACCGCCAAGGACCTGTTCGACGTCGTCCTCTCGGGAAAAGTGAAGATCGAAGTGAACCACCGTTATGCGCTCAAGGACGCGGCGCAGGCGCAGCGCGACCTCGAAGCGCGCAAGACGACCGGATCGACCATCCTGATCCCGTAGAGGCTCATGGGCGAGTTGGCGAGTTTCGCGGTCCCGGGCCTATTTCCGGAAATCGAGCCGCGCGCGAGCGGCATGCTGCGCCTGGATGCGGTGCACTCGATGTACTGGGAGGAGAGCGGCGATCCGCGCGGGATCCCCGCGGTTTTCCTGCACGGAGGCCCGGGTGCGGGGAGCACGCCGAAGCACCGGCGTTTTTTCGACCCCGGTGCGTACCGCATCATCGTGTACGACCAGCGGGGGGCGGGGCGTTCCACCCCCCTCGGGGAGCTGCGCGACAACACCACACCGCATCTGGTCGCAGATCTGGAGACTTTGCGCGCGCATCTGCGCGTGGAACGCTGGGTCGTGTTCGGGGGCTCCTGGGGCAGCACGCTGGCGATCGCCTACGCGGAGGCGCACCCGGAGCGTTGCCTCGCACTGATTCTGCGCGGAGTCTTCCTTTGCCGCAGAAGCGAGATCGAGTGGTTTCTCTACGGCCTGCGCGGGGTGTTTCCTGAGCCTTGGGAGAAATTCGCGGGCTTCCTCCCCAGTGGGGAGCGCGGCGATCTGCTCCGCAATTACCACCGCCGATTGATCGACCCCGATCCCGCAGTCCACATGCCTGCTGCGCGCGCCTGGAGCGTCTACGAGGGATCCTGCTCGACTCTGCTTCCCAGTCCCGAGACCGTGGCGTATTTTGCCGGGGATGTCGTTGCCCTGGGTCTTGCGCGGATCGAGGCGCATTATTTCTTGAACGACATTTTTCTGGAGACAAACGCCCTGCTCGAGAATGCGCACCGGCTCCGCGACATCCCGGGAGTGATCGTGCAGGGGCGCTATGACATGGTTTGCCCGCTCGTATCCGCGCACGAGCTGCATCGGGCCTGGCCCCAGGCCGAGTTCCAGATCGTGCCTGACGCCGGGCATTCCGCGTGGGAGCCGGGGATTCTCGGCGCGCTGGTCGACGCCACCCAGCGCTTCAAGCGCACGCCTTCGCTCACGGGCTGACTCGGGGAGGGCAAACAAAAACGCCGCGGCCTGCCGCGGCGTTTTTGCATTCCGGAAGCGCAGGTCAAATACCCAGGATCTTCATCGCCTTGGCGAGCGTGTCGACGGATTCCTGGTGCTTGCCCGCCTTGTGCAGGGCCTCGCCATCGGCGCGGAATTTCTTGACATCGGCCATCTGCTGCGCCGACAGCTTCGGGTTCTTTTCCAGCGCCGCGTCGATTTTCTTCATGTCCGCGGGGCAATGGAAGGCCAACGCGGAGGCACTGGCGAGCATGAGCGCGCCAAACAATACTGCAAAACGAATCTTCATCGGTTCTCCTTGAAAAGGTCCTGAATCGGGCACCGCCTCCCGCGGTTTGCAAACATAAACGCCCATGCCGGAGAATCTATTCCGGCCGCCGGTAGAATAGCTCCCGCCGCGGTCGAATGCAATTCCTGCTCCCGCCGTGATCGCGGCACCGCTGCCGCGTAGAATGAGGGCCGGAAATTTGCGCTCGTCAAATGAATTCACCCGTCTCGGCGCCTGAGGAACTGTGGCTGCGCTCGCGTTTTGCCGAGCCCAGAACGATCGGGCCGGTGACTTCTGGAGACGGCCACCTTTGGCGCAGTGATAGAGAGATCCTGCCGGCAGCCGTGCTCGTGCCGGTGGTCAGGCGTGAAAACGGGCTGACGGTCCTGTTTACGCGCCGTACCGCGCACCTCAACGACCACGCCGGACAAATCAGCTTCCCCGGTGGTCGCTCCGAGCCCGGGGATGCAGGTGCCGCAGAAACGGCGCTACGCGAGGCCGCAGAGGAGATCGGTCTCGCGGCAGAGCGGGTGGAAGTGCTCGGAGAACTGCCCACGTATGTGACGGTGACCGGCTACCGGGTAACCCCGGTGGTCGGCCTCGTGACCCCGCCCCTTGAGCTGCGGCCGGACGATTTCGAGGTGGCCGAAGTGTTCGAAGTGCCTCTGGAGTTCCTCCTCGATCCCGTCAATCACCAGCGCAACAGCGTCGTACACGAAGGCCGCGAGCGCCGCTACTACGCCATACCGTACCGACAGTACTACATCTGGGGAGCGACGGCCGGGATGCTCATGAACTTGCATTCCTTCCTGAAAGGCTGATTGTCCGGCCCGTCACGATTCCAAAGCCATGAGCCTGCTTTCCCTCGTCACGGCGCTCCTCCTCGAGCAGTGGCGTCCGCTTGCCGATCGCCGCTATTTGTACTCGCTCCTCGCGCGTTACGCGACGTTCCTCGAGGGGTTTTTCAACGCCGGCGAAACTCGGCAAGGCGTCATCGCCTGGGTGATTGCGGTACTGCCTGTCGTGCTCGGTGCCTGGCTCGTCTATGCGGCCGCGTATCGCGCGCACCCTCTGCTTGCGCTCGTGCTCAACGTCGCTGCACTCTATCTCACGATGGGATTTCGCCAGCGCAGCCACTATTTCACCGCCATTAGCCTCGCCCTGAAGGAGAACGATCTCGAAAAAGCGCGCGCCACCCTCTCGGTCTGGCGCCACGCGAGCTGCGCCGGTCTGGACCGCGAGGCGATCACGCGCCTGGCCATCGAAGAGGCCTTGGTCTCGTCGCACCGCTACGTCTTCGCGGTGGTTTTCTGGTTCGTGCTCCTGCCGGGGCCGACTGGGGCGATCTTGTATCGGCTTTCGATGTTCCTAAACGGCCGCTGGGGCGAAAGAACCTCGCCGGAGCTGGAGCCCTTCAGCCATTTTGCGCGCCGCGCGTTCGCCGCGCTCGACTGGCTGCCGGTGCGTTTCACTGCGGCCGCTTTCGCGGTCGTGGGCGACTTCGAGGATGCGGTGTACTGCTGGCGCACGCAGGCCGCAAATTGGCCGGATCCCGCGCTCGGAATCGTCCTTGCGAGTGGAGCCGGGGCGATCGGGGTGAGGCTCGGGATGCCGATCCTCGCGGGAGGAGCAGTCGTCGAACGGCCCGAGCTCGGCGTGGGCGACCCGGCCGATAGCGGACACCTGGACAGCACGATCGGTCTGGTTTGGCGTGCCCTGGTGGTGTGGCTGCTTCTATTGCTGCTCACTGCACTTGCAGGCGCATCGACCTAGCGCCCGCGGCAGCGCGATCAAATCGACGCCAGAGCTTCGATTTTTGCCGCGCAGATGAAATCGTTCTCGGAGATCCCGCCGATCGAATGCGTGCTGAATTCCACCCGGCAGCGATTGTAGCTGACGCTCATTTCCGGGTGATGGTCCTCCCGGTGGACGAGCCAGGCAACCGCGTTCACGAACGCGACGGTCTCGTAATAGTTCTTGAACGACCAGCTCTTCGCGATGGCCTTCCCGTCGTACGTCCAGCCGGGCACCTCGGAGAGCAACGCATCGATTCGCGCGCGAGCGAGGGCCGGCGTCCCGGCGGGCAGGGGCCTGCATTTCCTTCCAGCGAGCGTCGACATGTTTCGCCTCCTAGGTCTGTAGGGTTTGCAGCCGCGCGATGCGCACCGTCGCCGGCGGATGTGAATCATAAAAGGCCGAGTGCAAAGGGTCCGGGGTGAGCGTCGCCGCGTTGTCCTCGTAGAGTTTGACCAGGGCGCGCACGAGGTCGCGGGGGTCGGCAACTCTCGCCGCGTAGGCGTCCGCCTCGAATTCGTGGAGGCGCGAATACAGGCTTGCGAGCGGCTGCAGCAGAAAGCTGAATACCGGTACGACCATGAAGAACAGCACGAGCGCCATCGCCGTACTCCGGGAGCGCACGCCCAGCGCCGCGTAGAACCACTCCTGCCCGATCAGCCATCCCAGCAAGCACAGGATCCCGAGACTCGCGGCGAACGCGAAGCCCATGCGCTTCCACACGTGACGGCGCGAGAAATGTCCCAGCTCATGGGCGAGCACCGCCTCGATCTCGGGCGGGGCGAGGCGCGATACCAGCGTGTCGAAGAGAACGATGCGCTTGGCCGCGCCGAAGCCGGTGAAATAGGCGTTGCCATGACTCGAGCGCTTCGAGCCGTCCATCACGAACAGGTCCCGGGAGCGGAATCCACATCTGGTGAGCAAGCCCTCGATGCGGCTGCGCAGGCTCGCATCCTCGAGCGGCGTAAATTTATTGAACCAGCGCACAAAAATGGTCGGGTAGAGGAATTGAACGACCAGGCTGAATGCAACCCAGGTTGCCCACGCATACACCCACCATATTGCCCCCGTTCTTGCCATGAGCCACAGAAAGCAGAAAACGAGCGGGATCAGCAACAATGTCCCCAGCATCGCCTGCTTCGCCAAGTCGGCGAGAAACAGCGCCAGGCTGGTGCGATTGAACCCGAAGCGCGCTTCGATCGCGAAGGTGCGATAGAGAGCAAAGGGGAGATCGATCACGCTGGAAATAAGCACCACCGAAGTGATCAGCGCGATGCCGTGGGCGTAACCGCCGGATTCCAACACCCGCCCCCAAGCCTCGGAGATGAACTGCAGTCCGCCGCCCAGAGTGAATGCGAGCAGCAGTACCGGCGCGGTGAGCGTTTCCCAAAGTCCGAGTCGCGCTTTGGCGATGGTGTAGGCCGCCGCTTTCTGGTGCGCCGCGAGCGCGATGCGTCCCTCGAACTCTGCTGGAATGGAGTTGCTGTTCGCCAAAACATGCCGGATGTGGCGCCGCGAAAGCCACAAACGCACGACCGTGGTGAGGGCGATCGCAGCGAGAAAGACTGCGGTGAACCAATGCATTGAGCGAAAGCCGTTGTGCGACAATGCCATTCTACACAGAGGCCACGGAAAAAACGGCATGGCGCAGGACCAGAACAACCTCGTCTGGTTGGACATGGAAATGACCGGACTCGATCCGGACAAGGACCGCATCATCGAAATCGCCGTCGTCGTGACCGATTCGCAGCTGAACGCGCTGTCCGAAGCGCCGGTCCTGGTCGTGCACCAGCCCGATTCGGTCCTCGACACCATGGACGACTGGAACAAGAGCACTCACGCGCGCTCCGGACTGATAGGCAAGGTGAAAGCCTCGGCGCTGACCGAGACTGCCGGGGAGGAGCAACTACTCGCGTTTCTTGCACAACACGTTCCAGGCAAGACTTCGCCCATGTGCGGCAACTCGATTTGCCAGGACCGGCGCTTCCTCGCGCGTTATATGCCGCGTCTCGAGGCCTATTTTCACTATCGCAATCTGGACGTCAGCACCCTGAAGGAGCTGGCGCGGCGCTGGAAGCCCGAACTCTTGAAAGGGCTCGTCAAGCAAGGCAAGCACGAGGCGCTCGCGGACATCTACGAATCGATCGAGGAGCTCAAGTACTACCGCGAGAACTTTCTGAAGGTCTAGCCCGAAAGGGCCACGACCTTTCCGGGGTTCATAAGGTTTTCCGGGTCGATGGCACGCTTCAAGCTCGCCATGAGGTCGACTGCTTCTCCCAGCTCCTTGCGCAGAGACCGCATTTTGCCGAAGCCGATGCCGTGCTCGCCCGTGCAGGTGCCCTCCATGGCGAGCGCGCGGTTTACGACGCGCTCATTGAATGCCTTCGCCTCTTCGAGCTCGGCTTCAGAGTCAGGCCGGATAAGAATTTCACAGTGGAAGTTTCCGTCGCCTACATGACCGAAAAGCGGTATCGGCATCGAAGCGCGGGAGATGTCTTTCGACGTTTCGACGATGCACTCGGTGAGTCGCGAAATCGGAACGCATACGTCGGTCGAAACGGCGCGCGAGCCGGGCCGCAGCTGCAAGCAGGCGAAATAAGCCTGGTGGCGCGCTGTCCACAACCGCGTGCGTTCTTCGGCCTTCGTCGTCCACTCGAAGTCCATGCCGCCATTTTCGCGGGCAATGTCCTGCACCAGCTTTGCCTGCTCTTCGACGCCGGCTTGAGTCCCGTGAAATTCGAGAAACAGCGTCGGCTGCTCGCGGTAGCTCGTCTTCGAGTAGGCGTTGATGGCTTTCATCGTCGTAGCACACAGCGCCTCGCTGCGTGCGATCGGAATCCCCGCCTGCAGGGTCTGGATCACCGTGTTCACCGCGCCGGCCATGTCGAGGAAGGAGCAAGTGGCCGCGGACACCGCCTCGGGGACGGCGTAGAGGCGCACCGTGAGCTCGGTGATGATCCCGAGCGTACCTTCCGAACCCACGAACAGCCGCGTCAGCTCGTAGCCCGCGGCGGATTTTCGCGAACGGCGCGAAGTCGTGATGACGCGGCAATCGGCGAGCACGACGGTCAGCGCGAGCACGTTCTCGCGCATGGTGCCGTAGCGCACGGCGTTCGTGCCCGATGCGCGCGTCGCGGCCATGCCGCCCAGCGTCGCGTCCGCCCCGGGGTCGACCGGAAAGAAAAGGCCCGTATGCCGGATGTGCTCGTTCAGTTGCTTCCGCGTCACGCCGGCCTGGACCACGGCGTCCAAGTCGGCTTCGTGCACGGTGAGCACCTTGTTCATTCGTGAAAGATCGATGCACACTCCGCCGTGGATGGCGAGCACGTGGCCCTCTAGAGAAGTCCCGACCCCGAAAGGGATCATCGGCGTCTTGTGGCGCCGGCAGAGATCGACGATGTCGCGCACCTCCTCGGTGGATTCGGGAAATACCACCGCATCGGGCGGGGCGTACGGAAAATACGACTCATCCTTGCCGTGGTGCTCGCGCACGCCCCGCGAGGTAGTGACGCGATCGCCGAGCAGCGCCCGCATCTCCTCGAGCAGCGCGTCGAATTCGCGGGGCTTGTTCAAGACGTCTTCCCGTACCTATTCGAGTTCGATCTTGCCGTCGAACCGTACCGAGAGCTTGACGCCGGGGACTTCGAGTGTGATAGAGGCGGGGAACTTCTCGTTCCCCTTGATCGCGCCGCCGGCGCGCGCCTTCGCCACCGCCTGCTCGATCTCCCTTTGGGAACTCACCCCGACCATCTTCAGGAATTTTCGGATGCTGAGGTTGAAGGCGTCTTCGTTCATGATGATCTCCGTTTGCATCAGCGTAAGTCGCGCCGCGGCCCGAGTCAATCGCGTTTTCGCAGCCGCGCGAACAGGCCCCGTGTGGAGGCGTCGAGTCCGGCCGTGTCTCCGCCCTCGAGCAGTCTCGGCAGGAGCATGCGCGCGAGATTCTTGCCGTGCTCCACCCCCCATTGGTCGAAGCTGTTCAGGTTCCAGATGACGCCCTCGGCGAACACTTTGTGCTCATGCAGCGCAACGAGCGCGCCCAGCGCGCGCGGGCTGAGGCGCTCAAGGAGCAGGGTGCTCGAAGGACGATTGCCGGGGAGGGCCTTGTGCGGCGCGCCCGGCGCGGGGTTGCCGAAGGCGAGCGCTGCGCCCTGGGCGAGCGCATTTGCAGCGAGCGCCCCCTGCTCGGTGGACGATCCCCCGTTCCGTCCGATCACGATGAAATCCACCGGGATGAAATGGGTCCCTTGGTGCAGCAGCTGGTGAAAGGAGTGCTGGCTGGGTGTCCCTGATGCACCCCAGACGACGGGAGCCGTGGCGTAGTCGACCTCGTTCCCGTCGCGGTCCACGCGTTTCCCGTTCGATTCCATCTCGAGCTGCTGAAGGTAGGCCGGCAAATCGCGCAGATCCTCGCTGTAGGGGATCACGGCGCGGGTCTGGGCGCCGAAGAAGTTCACGTACCAGATCTCGAGCAGGGCGAGCACCACAGGCATGTTTCGCTCGAGCGGTTCGTTGCGGAAATGGGCGTCCATCGCGCGCGCGCCTTCCAGCAGCTCTTCGAAAGCGTTCATGCCGGCAGTCAACGCGACCGGCAGACCCACGGCGGACCAGACCGAATAGCGCCCGCCGATCCAGTCCCACATCGGAAGCACGCGCTCGGGCGGAACCCCGAGCGCCACGGCGCCGGCGGTGTTTGCCGTGACCGCGGCGAAATGGCGCGAGAGCCCGGTGGTTTTTCCGAGCGCCGACGCTAGCCAGGCGCGCGCGCGGGCCGCATTGGCCAGTGTCTCGGCGGTCGTGAACGTCTTCGATGCGAGGATGAAGAAAGTTGTTCCCGGCGTCAGACCCGCGAGTACTGCCTCGAGGTCGGCCGGGTCCATGTTGGAAACGAAATGCAGCCTCGGGCCGTCCCTGCGGAACTTGCGCATCGCCCGCACGAGCATCCGGGGCCCGAGGTCCGAGCCGCCGATCCCGATGTTGACGATGTCGGTTATGGTTCGGCCGTCGGCGCCCTTCACAACCCCGCGCTGCACCTCGTCGACGAAACGGCGCATGCGCTCGCGGGCGCCGCGCACCGCGGGCATCACGTCACGGCCCTCGGGGAACGTCGTGTCCTCTGAGCGAAGGGCTACGTGGAGCACGGCGCGCGCCTCGGTGCTGTTGATCGGGTCGCCCGCGAACATGCGCGCGATCCACGCGGGCAGCTGTGCCTGGGCGGCCAGACCGGCGAGCAGCCGCATCGCCTCTGCATCGACCCAGTGCTTGGAATAGTCGAGCATGAGTTCGCCTGCTTCGATCGAGAATCGCTCGGCGCGCGAAGGGTCCGCGGCGAACAGCTCGGCGAGGCTTGTGGCCGCGATCCTTTTCCGGTGCGCGGCCAGCGCTTTCCATGCGGGCGATAGGGTCAGCTTGCTCACGGCTGGCGTTGATAGAGGCGGAAGCGTTCGCGGTCGCGCGGCCGTCTGCCTTCCCACAAAAGCTTCCACCCGGAGCCGATGTTATCGGATTCTCCCTCGCGGGCTTGTACCAGGAGCAGCGGGCAGCGGGCCTCGGCGCCGCGCTCGAGGCGCCGTGTGACGACATCCGCGTGATAGTCGAATACGGCACGCTGCGCTTCGCCGAGGCCACGGCTCTCGATGCAGGGGGTGCCCGCGGGAACGTTCTTTTTCAGCGCCTGCGCGACCGTCCGGTAACTCTTGCCGTAGTCGATCCAGGAGAGAATCAAGGACATGGCAAGACCCCAGAGCAGCGTAATGCCGGCCGCCCAGAAGGTCACGCTGCGGAATACCGAGCGTTCGCCTCTCAGGATCAACCAGAGCCAGCCCAGCGTGAATGCCAGCGCGACCGCGAGCGCTGTCCAGGAAAACTGCGGTAAATGGCCGGGCTCGAGCTTGGCGAAATTACGCGCGATGGTCGGCGGAAATCCCGTCATCATCGCGAACCAGCCCAGCCACATGAGCGCGCCGAGTAATCCGGCGCTCATGGCGCCGAACCATGCGAGCGCGTTGGCGGCGCCGCGGCGCAAGGTCGGCACCCCGGCCCCGGCAAGAAGCGCGAGCGGCACGAGGAGGGGCAACGCGTAGACCTCGCGCGGATCGCTCAGAAACAGGAGCACCGCAAAGGTGGCTGCGACGGCGGCGATAAGCACGCGCGTGCCCGGCGCGACTGTGCGGCGGCGTCCTTCCCACAGGGTCCATAGCGCGAGCGGCCACGCGGGCCACGTGGCCCAGGCGAGGGTCTGTCCCCAATAGCCGAGAACGGCTGCGGGAGGAGGCGCGAATTGTGCGGCGTTGGCATGCCACAACGCGAGCGCGAGCCCGCCGGAGCGGCTTTCCGCGAGCGCGAGCCAGCCACCGCAGAACACGAGAATCGTCAGCAGGGTCGCGATCAGACTCATCAGGTATTCGCGCCGGCGCCACGCCGAAGACACGAGAGGCGCGGCGAGCGCGACGGTGATAGTAGCGACTACGGCGGGGAGGCCTTTGCTCAGCGCGGCGACGACGAGCCCCGCGCCGAGTAGCCAACCAGCACGGTGCGGTCTGCGGGTGGCGAGCGCGATGCCGTACCAGGCGAGCGCCTGTCCCGCGAGCATGCTGATGTCGCCGAGCGTTTCATGCGCGTGTACGAGCAGGCCGAGGCAACCGAGCAGGGTAAGCATCGCACCTATCCCCTCGGTCCTTCCGTAGAGCTCGCGGCCCGCGAGGTGAACGAACGCGAGCATCACTGCCATCATCACACCGCTTGCCAGGCGCGCGCCGTCGTGGGGGGCGAGGACCAGTCCGAACAGCTTCGCGGTCAGCGCCGCGATCCAGTAATGGAACGGTCCGTCCTCCAGATACGGTTCGCCCGCCAGATAAGGCACGATCCATCGCCCGTGATCGAGCATCTGGTGCACGATGCCGATGCCGATGGCGTCTTCGGTCTTCCAGGGATCGTGACCGATCAGGCCGGGCAGCAGGTAGGCGAGCAGAAGCGTCGCGAACAGCACTGGCATCCGAGGAAGCGCAGTCATTGCGTTCACCTTGGCGCCCTCAATCGCCCACCCGAATGAAAAAAGGCAGCCGAAGCTGCCTTTCCCGGAGCGCGCAGCGCGACACGCCTATGCGGAGGCCTGCTTGGCGGGCTTTGCCGCCGTCTTCTTCCTCGTGTATTTCTGGCGGAATTTCTCCACCCGGCCGGCAGTATCGACGATTTTTTGCTTGCCCGTGTAGAACGGGTGGCAGGACGAGCAGACTTCCACGTGCAGGGCCTTGCCCAGCGTGGAGCGGGTCGTGAACGTGTTTCCGCAGCTGCAGGTTACGGTGATTTCCTTGTATTCGGGATGGATTTTGGGTTTCATGGTGTCGTCCTTGCCTGCGCGGAGCGTTGAGTGGGGCGAAATTATCCAGCAAATGAGGCGCCCGGACAAGTTTTTCAACCCCTGCGCATCGAGTCGAAGAAGTCCCCGTTGTTCTTGGTCGCGCGGATCTTGTCGACGAGGAACTCCGCCGCCTCGAGATCGTCCATGGGGTAGAGGAGTTTCCTCAGCACCCACACCTTCTGCAGGATCTCCTTCTCGATCAGGAGCTCTTCGCGGCGGGTGCCTGAGCGGTTGACGTTGATCGCCGGAAAGATGCGCTTCTCGTACATGCGCCGGTCGAGGTGAATTTCCATGTTGCCGGTGCCCTTGAACTCCTCGTAGATCACGTCGTCCATGCGCGAGCCCGTGTCGATCAGCGCGGTGGCGAGGATGGTGAGCGAGCCGCCTTCCTCGATGTTTCTCGCCGCACCGAAGAAGCGCTTCGGGCGCTGCAGCGCGTTCGCATCGACGCCGCCCGTGAGCACTTTGCCGGAGGCGGGCACCACCGTGTTGTAAGCGCGCGCGAGCCGCGTGATCGAGTCGAGCAGGATCACGACGTCCTTCTTGTGCTCGACCAGGCGCTTCGCCTTTTCGATCACCATTTCGGCGACCTGCACGTGGCGCGACGCGGGCTCGTCGAAAGTCGAGGCGACGACCTCGCCCTTCACGGTGCGCGTCATTTCGGTCACTTCCTCGGGCCGCTCGTCGATCAAGAGGACGATCAGCACGACGTCCGGGTGGTTCGACGTGATCGCGTGGGCGAGCTGCTGCATCAGCACCGTCTTGCCGGCCTTGGGCGGAGACACGATCAGGCCGCGCTGCCCCTTGCCGATCGGGGCGATGATGTCGATGATGCGGCTGGTGATGTTTTCCTCGCCCTTCATGTCGCGCTCGAGCTTGAGGATCTTGTCCGGGTGCAGCGGCGTGAGGTTCTCGAACAGGATCTTGTGCTTCGAAGCCTCGGGCGCGTCGGCGTTGACCTTGTCGACCTTGACCAGGGCAAAGTAGCGCTCGCCGTCCTTGGGCGTGCGGATCTCGCCCTCGATCGAATCGCCCGTGTGCAGGTTGAAGCGCCGGATCTGCGAGGGACTGACGTAGATGTCGTCGGTGGAAGCCAGGTAGGACGTGTCGGGCGAACGCAGGAAGCCGAAGCCGTCCGGCAGCACTTCCAGCGTGCCCTCGCCGAATATGGATTCGCCTTTCTTGGCGCGGTTTTTCAGGAGGGCAAAGATCAGCTCCTGCTTGCGCATGCGGTTGGCGCCGTCGATCTCGTTCGACGTCGCCATTTCGAGCAGCTGGCTCACGTGCTGTGTCTTGAGTTCGGATAAGTGCATAAAGAGCCCAAGCGGGATGAACGACCTCAGACCGTTCGAACGGAAAAACAGGGAACCGAAACGGGGAGGATTGGCGCCTGGATACAGCCC
>VBCT01000208.1 GCA_005882235.1 Betaproteobacteria bacterium | reverse complement strand
CGTAGAGCGTACATTCGTCCACTCGGAATCTTGCGAAGCTGGCTTCTTAGGAGCGTTGGCACAGCCGACGAAAAAGAAGCCCTGATCGGTGTCGATATTGAACCGCGGAGCGCCAGCGCCGCAATGCCCGCCATTCCGGTAGTCAAAGCCTACTTCGAACGTGTCCGTTACGACCATTCCCTTGACGCCCTTGATGCTTGCTCCCGCCGAAGAGCAGTCCGCTGTCGCGCCGTTCTTCGACAGGAGCAGGCCGTTGTGAGGATCGTTGGGGCCGCCGCTGTCCGACAGGCCCATCCCGCGGAGCCATGCCGCCGTGACGATCCTGCTCCCGGCAATGCCGCAATTGGCAACCGTTCCGACGAACTCAAACGGCACCGCACCGAGCGCGCCCTCATCGGCGCCCCATGCCGTAGCCGGCCCCACGATACCGAGCGCACCGGCGACCAAGAAGCTACCGACAACGATTCTTTGTCCGATTGATTTCAAACAAAATATCAGATATTCACTCATTTTCTCATCCTCATTATCAATTTTGCGGCTAAGCGAGCCGCACGCTCTTTCAGCGAGCCGTTTCGTCGGCTGCTGACAGATCCAGCAAAAGAGGCGAGCTGTGAAGAGAATAGGGAAATTAAACGCTCGTTTTTCGCCAACTATCAATCTATCGCTGAGCCCGCGAATAGTCAATCGAGCGCGCTCGGGTCGCGCGCGTCAAACGCCGCGGGGAGACGGAGCCGCAACGCGCAAGGTGGCGGTAGAATATCCGATCGGTCACCGCCCCCGCCGTCATGTGAAGGACAACATCGGATGTCACACAATCTCTTCAACACGCTGCAGGAATTCAAGATGACTTCGGGCAAGACCGGCAGGTTCTATTCCCTGCCGGCCCTGGAAAAGGCGCTGGGCGCCAGGGTTTCGCGCCTGCCGGTGTCGATCCGCATCGTTCTCGAGTCGGTGCTGCGCAACTGCGACGGCAGGAAAATCACCGAAGAGCACGTCCGCCAGCTCGCGGGCTGGAAGCCGAACGCGCCGCGCACCGATGAAATTCCCTTCGTGCTCTCGCGCATCCTGCTGCAGGACCTGACCGGAATCCCATCGCTCGCCGACCTCGCCGCGATGAGGAGCGTCGCACAGCGGCTCGGCAAGGACCCCAAGGTGGTCGAGCCGCTCGTTCCCGTCGACCTCGTGGTGGACCACTCCATCCAGATCGACCACTACGGGGTCAAGAACGCGCTCGATCTCAACATGAAGCTCGAGTTCAAGCGCAACCAGGAGCGCTACACGTTCATGAAGTGGGCGATGCAGGCCTTCGATACCTTCAGGGTGGTGCCACCCGGGATTGGTATCGTTCACCAGGTAAATCTCGAGTATCTCGCGCGAGGTGTGCACAAGAAGGACGGCCTCTACTATCCCGACACCCTGGTCGGCACCGACAGCCACACGCCCATGGTGAATGCCATCGGCGTGGTCGCGTGGGGCGTGGGCGGCATCGAAGCCGAGGCCGGCATGCTCGGCCAGCCGACCTACCTCCTCACCCCCGACGTGGTCGGCGTGCACCTGAAGGGCAGCCTGCGCGGCGGCGTGACCGCCACCGATCTCGTGCTCACCGTCACCGAGCTTATGCGCAAAACCAATGTAGTAAATAAATTTGTTGAGTTCTTCGGCGAAGGCACGGCCAGCCTCACCGTTCCCGACCGCGCGACGATCGCCAACATGGCGCCCGACTACGGCGCGACCATGGGCTTCTTCCCGGTGGACGACGCGACCATCGTTTACTTCGCGGGCACCGGCCGCACGAAGGAGGAGATCGACGCCCTCAAGTCCTACTTCAAGGCCCAGGGCATGTATGGCACCATCAAGAAAGGCGCGATCGATTACAGCCAGGTGGTCGAGCTCGACCTCGCCGGCGTGACGCCCTCGCTCGCCGGCCCCAAGCGCCCGCAGGACCGCATCGAGATCGGCAAGGTGAAGGCGAAGTTCACCGAGCTCTTCTCGAAATCCGCCGCCGAGAACGGCTTCTCGAAGAAGCCCGAGGACCTCAAGAAACGCGTCAAGACCCGCGACGGCATCGAAATCGGTGCGGGCGACGTGATGATCGCCGCGATCACCTCCTGCACCAACACCTCGAACCCAGGCGTCCTGCTCGGCGCGGGGCTGCTCGCCAAGAAGGCGGTCGAGCGCGGCCTCACGGTCAAGCCGCACGTGAAAACCTCGCTCGCCCCGGGCTCCCGGGTGGTGACCGAATACCTGAAGAGGGCGGGGTTGACGCCTTACCTCGAGAAGCTCGGCTTCAACCTCGCCGCCTACGGCTGCACCACCTGCATCGGCAACTCCGGACCGCTGAAAGCCACCATCGAGGAGGCGATCGCCCAGAACGATCTCGTGTGCGCAGCCGTGCTCTCGGGCAACCGCAACTTCGAGGCGCGCATCCATGCGAGCCTGCGCGCGAACTTCCTCGCCTCGCCGCCCCTGGTGGTGACTTATGCGCTCGCGGGCACCGTGCTGAAGGACCTCATGACCGAGCCTATCGGCCGCGGCAAGAACGGCGAAAACGTGTGGATCGGCGACATCTGGCCCTCCGCGCAGGAGATCCAGGACTGCATGAAGTACGCGATGGATCCGAAGACTTTCCAGAAGCTCTACAGCAACCTCGCCGACGCCAACCCGATGTGGACGAAAGTGCCTTCGGTCCCGGGCCAGGTGTACAGCTGGCCGAAATCGACTTACATCGCCGAGCCGCCCTTCTTCAAGGACTTCTCGATGCAGCCGCGCTCAGGCGGACCGATCAGGGGTGCGCGCGTCCTCGGGATCTTCGGCGACTCCCTGACGACCGACCATATCAGCCCGGCGGGCTCGATCAAGCCTACCTCCCCGGCCGGCATTTACCTGCAGGAGCACGACGTGGCGGTGCCGGACTTCAACAGCTTCGGTGCGCGCCGCGGCAACCACGAGATCATGATGCGCGGCACCTTCGGCAACGTGCGCATCAAGAACCTGATGCTTCCGGTGAAGCCCGACGGCTCGCGCACCGAGGGCGGAATTACCTTCCATCAGCCCTCGGGCGAACAGATGCCGATCTACGAAGCGGCGATGAAATACATCGCCGAAGGCGTCCCGACCGTGGTGTTCGGCGGCGAGGAGTACGGCACGGGCAGCTCGCGCGACTGGGCGGCCAAAGGCACGCTCCTCTTGGGGGTGCGCGCGGTGATCGTGAAGAGCTTCGAGCGCATCCACCGCTCGAACCTCGTTGGCATGGGCGTGCTGCCTTTCCAGTTCAAGGGCAGCGACACGGTTTCTTCGCTGGGCATCAAGGGCGACGAGACCATCGACATCCGCGGCGTCGAGGGCGAGATCAGGCCGCAGCAGGACGCGACGCTCGTGATCCGGCGCAAGGACGGCGGCGTGAATGAAGTCCCGCTGCTCTTGCGCATCGACACCCCGATCGAAGCGGACTACTACCAGCACGGCGGCATCCTGCCGTTCGTGTTGCGCGAATTGCTTGGAAAAGCGGGGCCCTCGGTTCGCGCGGCCGCGTAGCGCAATGCCGATGGCCGACTGGGATGTGATCGTCGTCGGCGGCGGCAACGCGGCCTTGTGCGCAGCGCTCTCTGCGCGTGAGTCGGCCGAGCGCGTGCTCGTTCTCGAGCGCGCGCCCGAAGCCGAGGCCGGCGGCAATTCGCGCTTCACCGCGGGCCTCCTGCGCATCGTCTACAACGGCGCCGACGATCTCGGCAGGCTGATCGAGCTGTCCCGCGAGGAAATCGAGCGAACGGATTTCGGGACCTACACCGCCGACCAGTTCCTCGACGACATGGCGCGCGTCACCGAGTACCGCTGCGATCCCGACCTCACCGAAATCCTGGTCAGGGAGAGTGAAATCCTGGTGAAGGAGAGCTTCCCGACCGCCTTGTGGATGCGAAAGCAAGGCCTGCGCTTCACCGCGGCCTGGGGCCGGCAGGCGTTCAAGATCGAAGGCCGGTTCAAGTTCTGGGGCGGACTCACTCTCGAAGCGGTCGGCGGCGGCCCGGGACTGGTCGAATCGCTGACGCAGATCGCGAAGAAGCGCGGAATCGAGATCTGGTACTCCGCGCGCGCGGTGTCGCTTATCGCCGATGACCATGGAGTTCACGGCGTGCGGGTGAAACGTGAAGGAAAGACGATCGACGTCGGCGGAAAGAGCGTGGTGCTCGCAGCGGGCGGCTTCCAGGCCAACCCCGAGTGGCGCACGCGCTATCTCGGCCCTGGATGGGAGCTCGCGAAAGTGCGCGGCACGCGCTTCAACACCGGCGATGCGATCCGCATGGCTCTGGACGTCGGCGCGGCGCCCGTGGGCAACTGGTCGGGTTGCCACGCCGTCGCCTGGGACAGGAACGCCCCCGAATTCGGCGATCTCGCCGTCGGCGACCAGTTCCAGAAGCATTCCTATCCCTGGGGCATCTACATCAACGCCGAGGGCAGGCGCTTCGTCGACGAAGGCGCCGATTTCCGCAACTACACCTACGCGAAATACGGCCGCGTGATCCTCTCCCAGCCCGGGCAGTTCGCCTGGCAGATCTTCGACGCCAAGGCAAAGGGGCAGCTGCGCGACGAATACCGCATCAAGCAGGTGACCAAGGTCGCCGCGAACACACTCGAGGAGCTGGTGAATAAGCTCGACGACGTGAACGCCGATGCCGCGTTAAAAGAGATCAAAACCTACAACGCGGCCGTGAGAACGGACATTCCATTCAACCCCAACGTCAAGGACGGCCGCTGCACGACGGGACTCGCGGTCAACAAGTCGAACTGGGCGAACACCCTCGATACCCCGCCCTTCGAAGCCTACGCCGTCACCTGCGGGATCACCTTCACCTTCGGCGGCCTGCGCATCAACACCGGCGCGCAGGTGATATCGAGCGACGGCGATCCGATTCCGGGCCTCTATGCCGCGGGAGAGCTGGTGGGCGGGATTTTCTACTTCAACTACCCCGGCGGAACCGGCCTCACCAACGGCTCGGTCTTCGGCCGCATCGCCGGATCGAACGCGGCAAAGGCCGCGAAATCGGAAAGTCAGTCGAAGAGAGTCGCAGGCGCGTAGAGCCAGTGTCATGGCTTCGGACTTCCCCAGCCGGAATTGTGCAAGAATGGCCATGTGGCTTCTCAGATGAAGGATATCGAAAACCCGACGCGGCGCGGCTTCCTCACGACGGTATCGGCTGTTCTGGCGATCGAGGCCATCCCCGTCCTGGCGCAGCCGGCGAGCGAGCGGCCGAAAGAGGGGGATCTGCTCGTCTCGATCGAAAGCGAGAGCACGAACGTGCTTGAACCCAGGGACATTCCGCTCGGCGGCCCGCCGCTCCTGGCATGGCCGATGGATGCCGCGGATAAAACCGTGCGCAAGGATTCCCGTCTCAACAAGATCCTCTTGCTGCGCTTGGACCTTTCGACCCTGGTGGGCGCGACCAAGGATCGCGCGGCGGAGGGCGTCGTCGCCTATTCGGCGATCTGCCCGCACGCCGGCTGCGAGGTGAATGTCTGGGCGGCGGAGCAGCAGACTCTCGAATGCTCCTGCCATTATTCGCACTACAATCCGCGCGAGGGCGCGTCGGTCATCGATGGTCCTGCGCCGCGCGCCCTGGCCGCGCTGCCGCTCAAGATCGTGGACGGCAAGCTGGCGGTGGCGAAACCGTTCACCGGCCGCGTCGGCATTGTTCCGAGCTGACTCCGGTCTTGCCCGGGAAACACGAGGAGGAAAACATGATGACCAAGATTCTCATGCGAAGCGTGTGCGTTGCCGCCATCGCGGCGGCTGGCATGTGCGGGGCTTCGGCGCAGCAGATGATCGAGCCGGCCTCGGCAACGCCGGTGCCGGGACCGATGCCGGAGATCCTTCGGCAGTACACGCCGGTGACCGCCGCGCGGCTGAAAAATCCGGAGGGCGGCAATTGGCTGATGTTCCGCCGCACCTTCGACGGCTGGGGTTACAGCCCGCTCGGGGAGATCACGCCCGCCAATGTGGGCCGGCTGCAGCCGGCCTGGAGCCTCGCTACCGGCCAGATAGAGGGCCATGAGGCGCCGCCGGTCGTGAACAACGGCGTCATGTTCGTCGCCACGCCCGGCAACCAGCTGCTCGCGCTGGAGGCGAGGACCGGCAAGGTGCTGTGGCGATATAAGCGCCCGCTCCCCGAAGACATGACCCCGCTGCACCCAACGAGTCGCGGCGTGGGGCTTTACGGCGACAAGGTGTATTTCGCGGCAGCGGAAGCGGTGCTGGTCGCGATAGATGCCAGGACCGGCAAGGAAGCCTGGGCCGCCAAGGTCGATGACTATAAAAAGGGCTACTACCTGTCGCTCGCGCCGCTCGTCATCGACGGC
>VBCT01000207.1 GCA_005882235.1 Betaproteobacteria bacterium | reverse complement strand
CCCTGAGCGGCTGCCCAAGCGCGGAGAGAACCGACAACTTGCCCAAGCCCGCTGCCCAAGCGAGCGAGGGCAGAATCAGGCTCGCGACTGCCGGCAAACAAATTTTTGAGGCGAACTTCCCCACTTGCCACCCTGAACCTAAGTGGAAACAAATTAAAATACCATCATGGCCTTAGCCTTGCAAGCTCAACTTTCATCTCAGAAATCGCGTCAAGTGACTATTTTTTCACGAAGTTTGCTCGCTTTTCCCCTGATAAGCCCGGGAAAGAGGGAGGAGATCAGACCCGAGGTCCTCGGCGGCCCGCTCTTGAGCGGGCTTAGCCTTCGAGCAGGAGGCGGAGCATTCTCCGGAGCGGCTCGGCGGCGCCCCAGAGGAGTTGGTCGCCGACCGTAAAGGCGGCAAGATAGGAGCCGCCTTTTTCGAGAGCCAGCTTGCGCAAACGTCCGATCGGCACCTGCAGCGTGCCGCTCACCGCAGCTGGAGTCAGCTCGCGCAGGCTCGCCTCGCGCTCGTTCGGAACAACCCTCACCCAAGGGTTCGCCTCCGCGAGTATCCGCTCGATTTCGTCCACGGGCAGATCCCGCCTGAGTTTGATGGTGAGCGCCTGGCTGTGGCAACGCATCGCGCCGATGCGCACACAAATGCCGTCGATCGGGATCGGGTTTTCTTCGCGGCCAAGAATCTTGTTGCCTTCCGCCTGAGCTTTCCACTCTTCGCGGCTTTGGCCGGTGCCGAGATCCTTGTCGATCCACGGCAGCAGGCTGCCCGCAAGCGGAAACCCGAACTGCAGGCTTGGCAACGATCCGGCCCGCAGCGCCGAGGTCACTGCCCTGTCCAACTCGAGGATCGCGGAGCCAGGATCCTCCAGGGACGATCTCGCCGCCTGGTGTACGAATCCGATCTGTTCAACCAGCTCGCGCACGTGCTCGGCGCCCGCGCCGGAGGCCGCCTGGTAGGTCATCGCGGTCACCCATTCGACGAGGTCCGCCTTCAGCAGGCCGTGGATGGCCATGAGCATCAAGCTTACGGTGCAGTTTCCCCCGATGTAATTGCGCACGCCCCTGGAAAGCGCGTCCCTGATCACGTTCATGTTGACCGGATCCAGGATGATGACCGCGTCGTCCTGCATGCGAAGAGCGGATGCGGCGTCTATCCAGTAGCCCCTCCAACCCGAGGCACGCAGCTTGGGAAACACCTCGTTGGTGTAGTCGCCGCCCTGACAGGAAATGACGATGTCCATCAGCGCGAGCTCGCTCACGCTCTTTGCGTCCTTGAGCGGTGCCGTTTCCTTTCCGATGAAAGGCCCGAGCTCGCCCACTCGGGAAGTCGAGAAAAAAACCGGCTCCATCAACGCGAAGTCGCGCTCGGCGTGCATACGCTGCATCAGCACCGATCCGACCATCCCGCGCCAACCGACGACTCCGACTCGCTTCATCGCATTTCCCGAATGCCCGATCTGCGTATGCTAGCGCACTGAGCCACAAAAAGGTTGCACCGCATCAACGGAGCGCTGCGACCACGGCATCGCCCATCTCGCGGGTGCCAACTCTTCGGGTTCCCTGCCGAAAAATATCCGCGGTGCGATACCCCTGAGCGAGTACTTTCTTCACCGCGCCTTCGACGCGGACGGCGACCCGGTCCTGATCGAAGCTGTAGCGAAGCATCATCGCGGCAGACAGGATGGCCGCCAGCGGATTGGCGAGGTTCTTTCCTGCAATGTCCGGCGCCGATCCATGAATCGGCTCGTACAGTCCCTTGCCCTTTTCGTCGAGCGAGGCCGAAGGCAGCATGCCGATCGAGCCCGTCAACATGGAAGCCTCGTCCGAGAGGATGTCGCCGAACATGTTGCCCGTGACGATCACGTCGAACTGCCCGGGATTCTTGAGGAGCTGCATCGCGGCGTTGTCCACGTACATGTGCACCAGCTCCACCTCGGCGTACTCCGTACCGACCGCGCTCACCACTTCCCGCCACAACTGCGAGGTCGCGAGCACGTTCGCCTTGTCGACTGAACACAGTTTTCTTTTGCGCTTCCGCGCGGCGCGAAAGCCCGCGTGGGCGATGCGGCGTACCTCCTCATCGGTATAGCGCATGGTATCGAAGCCTTCGCGCATCCCGCCTTCCAGCTTCCGGATGCCGCGCGGCTGGCCGAAATAGATGTCGCCGGTCAGCTCGCGCACGATCAAGATATCGAGCCCGGCCACCACCTCGGGCTTCAGCGTCGAGGCATCGGCGAGTTCGGGGAAAACGGACGCGGGCCGCAAATTGGCGAACAGATTGAGCTCCTTGCGGAGCCTGAGGATCGCCTGCTCGGGGCGTCTTTCGCGCGGCAACGCGTCGTAACGAGGATCGCCGACCGCGCCGAACAGGATGGCATCGGCTTTTCTCGCCAGCTCCAGCGTCGGTTCGGGCAGGGGATCACCCGAGGTGTCGTAGGCCGCGCCGCCGACAGAGGCTTGCTCCATCTCGAAGGCGAGACCTTCCCTCCGCAGCGCGGCGAGTACCTTGAGCGCCTCGGCAATGACTTCCGTGCCGACGCCGTCGCCGGGCAGGACCGCAATTTTCATGAAGAGAAGGTGACTAAGCGAACAACCAGGGCTGTTCGGAGCGGCGCCGCTCTTCGAAGGCGCGGATCTTGTCCGCGTGGCGCAGAGTGAGTCCTATGTCGTCAAGACCGTTGAGCAGGGAGTATTTGCGGAAAGGATCGATGTCGAAGTGCGCCACCTTGCCGCCGTCCGGAGTCGCAACCGTCTGTTTCTCGAGGTCGACGGTGAGCCGGAACCCCGGAAAAGCGGCGACCTCATGGAACAGCCGATCCACTTCGCTTTCCGCGAGGGCGACCGGCAGCAGGCCGTTCTTGCAGCAGTTGCTGAAAAATATGTCGGCATAGGATGGCGCGATGAGCGCGCGAAAACCGTACTCGGCAAGCGCCCAGGGTGCGTGCTCCCGTGAGCTTCCGCAGCCGAAGTTCCTGCGCGCAAGCAGTATGCTGGCGCCTTTGTAGCGCGGCTGGTTGAGAACGAAATCGGGATTGAGCCGGCGGCGCGCATCGGGTTTGTCCGGCCGGCCTTCGTCGAGGTAACGCCAGGCATCGAAGAGATTCGGCCCGAATCCCGTGCGCTTGATCGACTTGAGGAATTGCTT
>VBCT01000206.1 GCA_005882235.1 Betaproteobacteria bacterium | reverse complement strand
CGCGACCAGCTGATCAATCCACGCCGCACCGCTTTAGCCCAGGGGCACCGAGAACAATCGCCGCGGAGTCCGGGTCAGGACCTCGCAGCCATCTGCCGTGACGCGCACCGAATCGCCATGCACGAAATATCCGACCTCCGGATGATAGGTGTTCGGATGGACAACGAGCGTCATGTCGGGCTCTAGGTCCAGATCGACGTCCTCGAGCACGGCGGGTCGCCCGTCCACGTAAAGGCCCAGACCGTGGCCGCGCACGCGGGTGTATTCCGAGGTCACGTAGTGGCCGAGGCCATGATCGCGAAATACCTCGTTTTGCGCTCGCGCGACGTCTCTCGCCTTGGCGCCGGGGCGAACCGCCGCGACGCCGGCTTCGAGAGCCTCGTTGTAGAGCGCGAAGGCCCGTTCTTGGGCCGTGCTCGGTTCTCCGAGCACGAGGGTGCGACAGATCTGCGCGTAGTATCCGTCCACACATGGAGTCAGCTCGGTCGTTACCAGATCCCCGGGTGCGAGACGCCGTTCCGTCGGCGGATGCATCCCGCGCACCTCCCGGCCGCCTGAACCGAGAATCTGGAAGTTCTCGGGACAGCCGCGCGAGCGGAAATACGCCTCGACATCCGCGACGAGCGCATATTCCGGCCGCCCGACGCGCGCCGCTTTGAGAAAAACGGCGTAGCCTTCGTCGGCGAGGACGGCGGCGCGGCGAAACGCCTCGATCTCGGACGGCGACTTCCGGAGCATCAGGCGATCGAGCAAAGCCGTCGCCGGTGCGATGCTTGCGACGAGCGGCCCCATTGCAAGGCGATAGGGCACCGCGGCGCGCGGGGCGAGCGCGATCCGCCGCTTGCCGAGCTCGCGGATCGCGATCTCGGTTTCTTCGATCGCGGAGAGCGACCATCTCACATCGAGTTCCGCCTGCTCCGAACGGAAGCGCGCGGCCTCGGCCGGGTGCTCGACGATGATCCGCGCCGGCCCGTCACGGTCGATGAATGCAAAAGCCTGCCCTTCAACCGGGGTGATGTCGGCCGCGAAGCGCAGGTAGTCGCTGCGCCACGGATTCCCGACGACGACGAGGATGTCGATCTCTTCATCCGCCATCGCCGTGGCGAGCCGGAGGCGCCTCTCGGCGCGCGCGCTTCCGGGAATCGCGCTCACTCCGGCTTGATGCCGCCCAGTTCGACGATGGACTTATAGCGCGCCGATTCCGACTTGAGGAAGCCCGCCGTCTCGGCGGGCGCAAGCCCGATCGCGACGTGACCGAAGTCGCTGACGCGCTTGCGCACGCCCGGTTCCGCTAGGGCCTTGCGGAACTCTGCAGCGAGGCGCTCGACGATGCGTGAGTTCGTGCTGTGGGGTGCCGCGAGCACCCACCAGTTGCCGCCGACCAGTTGTGGAAATCCCGCTTCGAGCGTCGTCGGGACATCGGGCAGCTCGGCCATTCGCTGGGTGGCCATGACCGCGAGCACCCTGAGTTTGCCGGCCTTCACGGGTCCGATGATCCCGGTCAAGGTGGGGAAGGCCACCTGGATGTCGCCCGCGAGCAGCGCCTGCACCATGGGGGACGTGCCTTTGTACGGAACGTAGACCATGGCGTTTCCGGTCTGCTGTGAAAATGCAGCTCCGGTGAGATGAGCGGGCGAGCCGGACCCCGGAGAGCCGTAGTTGAACTTGCCCGGATTCGCGCTCACGTATTCAGCCAGCTCCTTGAGCGATTTCGCGGGCACGTTCGTCCCGATGACCGCGAGCAACGGGGCGTCGGCGAGCAGGGAGATCGGATCGAGCGCGGTCAGCGGGTCGAAACCGAGATTCCTGAACATGTGAGGCGTCACCGCATAGACGGCCGTCGGCCCGAGCAGCAGGGTATAGCCGTCCGGCGCGGCGCGCACGACTTCTCCCGTGCCTATGGCGCCGTCGGCGCCCGGCTTGCTCTCCACGATGAAACGCTGGCCGAGGCTCGTTTCGACCCCGGGGGATATCGTCCGGAATATGGCTTCCGAAACGCTCCCTGCGGCGAATGGGATGACCACGCGAATGGGTTTGCTGGGCCAGTCCTGGGCGAGGCCGGCCGACGGCCCGAGCGCAAGCAGCCCGGCGGCGAGGAGTGCCAAAATGTGTCTCACGAGCGGATTCTATATTGGGAAGATCGATGTCCGGCAACAAGTTCGGCGTTTTGTTCGTATGCACGGGGAACATTTGCCGCTCGCCCACGGCCGAGGCGATTTTCAGAAAGCTGGCCACTGACGCAGGGATGGCGGTGACGGCCGATTCGGCCGGCACGCACGGTTACCATATCGGAGAGCCGCCTGATTCTCGGGCGCAGAAGGCGGCGGCCAAGCGGGGCTACGATCTCAGTGCGCTGCGAGCGCGCACAATCGAGGGCGCGGATTTCCAGCGCTTCGATCTGATCCTGGCGATGGACCAGGATCACTACGCGATTCTCGCGCCAATGGCGGGATCTTCAGCCGGCCACAAGCTGAAGCTGATGATGTCCTACGCGCAGCGCTTCAAAGAGCGCGAAGTGCCGGACCCTTACTACGGCGGGCCGCAGGGGTTCGAGCGCGTGCTCGATATGCTCGAGGATGCGGCGCGGGGCTTGCTCGAGTCCCTGCGAAGGGACTAAAGCTTGCCCTCCGGGTTCAAACCTTCGGAGCCGGCGGTTCGTTCCCGGTTTCCACCTGAACCAGGGGCTCGTCGAGATCCGCGGGAGGCGGCCGGCGCTCGCGCTTGGCTGGAACGAATTTCGGCTCCGACTCCATTGGAGAATCGGCCGTCGCACCCGAGCGCGTCTGGACCAGCTCGAGCCCGCTTTCCTTGAGCGCGCGCTCGATCTCCGCTGGGTCCGGCTCGCGCGGCGCGGGGGAAACCGCCGCGACCGGAGCCGGAGGGACGGGCCTGTATTCCGGCTGAGGTTTCTCAGCCATCACGACCTCGTGCGCCTGCTCGCGCTCAGCCGGGGCCTGAATGGGTTGCGCCGTGAGCTGCTCTGCGGCGGGTGCCGCTGCCGGTCTTTCGGCCGGAGGGGAGCCTGTTGCAACGCGGCTTTCCTCGCTCCGGGGTGTGGACGGCGGGGGCCCGCGGCGTTCGCCCCGCTCGCCGCGGTCGCGGCCGCCGCGGCGGCGGCGTTTGCGCTCGTGATCGCTTTCCCGCGGATCGGGCGCTCCCGCGCGGGGCGCAGGCGGGCGTCCGTGTTCTTGCGTACGCTGCTCGCGTGAATCGGGCCTTTGCGCCGCCGCGCGATCTTGCCCTTCGGGACGCTCGTTGCGCGGCCTTTGTTCTGCGAATGGGCGCTCGGGGCGCGAATTGCGGTCTTGACGGTCCTGACGTTGCGGCCGTTCACCGCGGTGATCGCGCCCGCGCCCCTGGTCCGGACGCTCGTTGCGCCCGCGAAAGCGGTCGCGGTTGCCGCGCTCGCGCTCGCCGCGTTCCGGCCGGGGCATCGGCTGCTCGCGTTGTGGCGCCGGCGTCGGTTGGGCGCCGGCAGGTGCGGCGCCGTCGCCCTTGAACCAACCGAAAATGCGACCCATGAAGCCCGGATGCGGTTCGGCCGGGCGTGGCGCCTGAGGTCTGGGTTGCTGCGCGCTCACCGGCGCAGGCCGCTCAGGCGTGACTCCTTGCACCGCGGCTTGCTGGCGCGGCGGGCGCGACTCCTGCGCCGCAGGCTCCTTCGCTTCTTCTTCGACCGGCGCGGTGA
>VBCT01000205.1 GCA_005882235.1 Betaproteobacteria bacterium | reverse complement strand
GCGCACCTGCGCGACCGAGCCGGGCGCGGAGGTGAGCTGCTCGGAGTACAGCGTCTGGATCGAGTCGACGACGGCGATCTCGGGCTTCGCCTTTTCCAGCGTCGCGAGGATGCGCTCGAGCTGGATCTCGGCGAGGAGCTCGAGCTTCTCCGGGTCGAGCGCGAGGCGCCGCGCGCGCAGCGCAACCTGCTCGGCGGACTCCTCGCCGCTCACGTATACAGCCTTGCGCGAGCCGCTTATCCGCGCGAGCGCTTGTAGAAGGAGCGTGGATTTTCCCACGCCCGGGTCGCCTCCGATCAGCACCACCTCGCCCGCGACGAATCCGCCGCCGAGCACCCGGTCGAGCTCGTCTATCCCGCTCGCCATGCGCGGCGCGTCGCGCGCGCTCACCTCGGCGAGCCGCTTGAGCTCCGAGCTCTTGGTGACGCCCGAGAAGCGGTGCCTGGGCGCCGATTCGGCGAGCCCTTCGACCAGCGTGTTCCAGGCGCCGCAGTGCGGGCATTGTCCCTGCCACTTCGGCGATTCGCCGCCGCATTCGGTGCAGGCGTAGACGCTTCTCGCCTTGGCCATCAGGGCGCCTCCGAAACGGGCACCCGCTGCGAGAGCGCGCACAAGAGCTCGTAGCTCACGGTGCCCGCGCTCGCCGCGACTTCGTCGGCCGGGAGCCCCTCGCCCCACAGCGTCGCCGGCGACCCGACCGCCGCTTCGGGGATGCCGGTGAGATCGGCGAACAGCGTGTCCATCGCGACGCGGCCCACGGTGCGGGTGCGCTTTCCGGCGACGAGTACAGGGGTCCCGGTAGGCGCATGGCGGGGATAACCGTCGGCGTAGCCGCAGGCGACCACGCCGATCCGCATCGCGCCGCTCGCAGCATAGGTGCCGCCGTATCCGACGCTGTCGCCCGGGCGTAATTCCCTCACCGCAATCAGCTCGCTCGTGAGCGTCATCGCCGGCTTTAGGCCCAATTTTTCGGCGCTTTCGTCGGGAAAAGGCGAGCAGCCGTAGAGCATGATTCCCGGCCTGACCCAGTCCTTGCGCGCCTCCGGATAGCGCAGGAGCGCGGCGGAATTGGCGACGCTCTTCGGAAGATCGACGCCTGCGGTCGCCGCATCGAAGCGCTCGAGCTGCCAGCGCACGCCGCGCTTGCCGTCGGCGTCGGCGAAATGCGTCATAAGCGCTATCACGGCGACACTTGGACAATCGCGCAGGCGATCGAGCACGCCGCGGAGATCTTCCGCCGGAAAGCCGAGCCGGTTCATCCCGGTGTTCAGCTTCGCGACCACCGCGATCCTCTTCGGCAGCCGCGCGCGCCCGAGCATCGCCAGCTGCTCCGCGTCGTGCACCACGGTGATGAGATCGTGCGCCGCGATGGGTTCGAGCTCCTCCGGGGAGAAAAACCCCTGCAAGAGCAGTATCGGGCGCTTTTCGCCTGAGCGGCGCAGCTCGAGCGCCGCCTCCAGCTCGATCAGCGCGAGGCCTTCGGCCGCGGCGAGGGCCCGGGCCGCCCGCGCGAGGCCGTGACCGTAGGCATTCGCCTTCACCACCGCGCAGATGCGCGAACGGGGCGCACGGCGTCTCGCCGCGCCCAGGTTGTGGCGGAGAGCGGCGGAATCGATGCGGGCTCGGATGGGGCGCATGGCCCGCCATTCGACCACAAAACCGGGAATTCCGGAGAACGCTCATCGAGAAGCTTACGCACCTTGCAAATGACTCATGGTATAAAGCGGGCGGCCAAAGGCGTTTACGTTTCGTAACGCCCGCGCAGGACGCAGGGAATCGATGAATCGCAGCTCCAGCACGAACGACTCCGCTCACCGCAGGCGCCGGAAATCATGAAGCGGGGTTTCTACACGATCATGGCGGCGCAGTTTTTCAGCTCCCTCGCCGACAACGCCCTGCTGATCGCCGCGATCGCCCAGCTGCTCGAGCTCGACGGCCCGGCGTGGATGGTTCCGCTGCTGAAATTCTTCTTCACCGTGTCCTACGTGGCGCTCGCGGCATTCGTCGGGGCCTTTGCCGACGCGATCCCGAAGGGCCGGGTGATGTTCATCACCAACACGATCAAGATCGCCGGCTGCGTGATGATGTTCTTCACCGATTACGTCGAATTCGCCGGCATTCCCGGATACGCGCTGGTGCTCGCCGCCTACGCGGTGGTGGGGTTCGGCGCGGCGGCCTACTCCCCGGCGAAGTACGGGATCCTCACCGAGCTGCTGCCTCCGGAGAGGCTCGTCGCCGCCAACGGCTGGATCGAAGGGCTGACCGTCGCTTCGATCATCCTCGGAACCGTGCTCGGGGGAGCGCTGATCAGCCCGCGCATCGCCTCCTTGCTTCTCGCGATCGACATGCCGCACATCGACACCGGAATCGAAACCCCGGCCGAGGCCGCGATCCTAGTCATCTCCGCGATCTACGTCGTCGCCGCAGTTTTCAACCTGTTCATCCCGGACACCGGCGTGCGCTACGGCAGGCAGCAGACCAATCCCGCGCTGCTGATGCGCGATTTCTACCTCTGCTTCACCATGCTGTGGAAGGACAAGCTGGGGCAGATCTCGCTTTCGGTGACCACGCTTTTCTGGGGAGCGGGAGCGACCCTGCAGTTCCTCGTGCTGCAATGGGCCGCGGTCCACCTCGGGCTCCCGCTCGACAAGGGCGCGGTGCTCCAGGGCGTTACCGCGGTGGGCGTGGCTCTCGGCGCGGTGATCGCGGGACGCTTCATCGCCCTGCGGCAATCCCTCGAGGTGCTGCCGGCGGGAATCGCGATGGGCGTCGTGGTCGTCGGGATGATCTTCGTGACGAGCATGCCGCTCGTCTACGTGCTGCTGATCGTGATCGGCGCGTTGGCGGGCTTCTTCGTCGTGCCGATGAATGCGCTGCTGCAGCACCGCGGTTACGTTCTCCTCTCCGCCGGCCATTCGATCGCGGTGCAGAATTTCAACGAGAACATCTCGATCCTCCTGATGCTCGCCATCTATTCGGCGATGATCAAGGCCGACGTGCACATCAACACCATCATCGTCGCGTTCGGCACGTTCGTCGTGCTCGCGATGCTCGCGGTGATGCTGCGCCACCGGTACAACCAGAGCCGCGGCGATTCGCTGCACTTGATCGGAATGAAGACCAGCAAGGAACGCGGATATCCTTGATTTTCCGCCGGGCGCCCCCACGTCCTGCAGGACCATGGGCGCGATTCCGGTACTCGATGAAGGTTCGCCGCGGTCGGCTTCCCCGGCGCGCGGCGAAAGCGACGCCGTCCTGCTCGACGCCTATTCCGCCGCGGTGGTCGCGGCGTCCGAGCGGGTCGGCCCCGCGGTCGTTCACGTCGAGGTCGCTCAGGGCCCGCGCTCAGGCGAAGGCGAAGCGCCGCGCCGCGGGAGTGGATCTGGATTCGTGTTTACTCCAGACGGCTTTATCCTCACCAACAGCCATGTGGTGCACGGCGCGCGCGCTATCCAGGTGAGCTTCGCCGACGGTGCGGGCTTCGACGCGGACTTGGTCGGCGACGATCCCGACACCGACGTCGCGGTGATCCGCATCGGCGGGCACCAGCTTTCCGCGGCGACGCTGGGAAGCTCGCGCGCCTTGCGCGTCGGCCAGCTAGCGATCGCGATCGGAAATCCCTACGGCTTTCAGCACACGGTGACGGCGGGCGTGGTGAGCGCGCTCGGCCGCAGCCTGCGGGCGATGACCGGGCGGCTGATCGACGACGTGATCCAGACCGACGCCGCGCTCAATCCGGGCAACTCGGGCGGGCCGCTGGTGAATTCCCGGGGCGATGTGATCGGCGTCAACACCGCGATCATTCCGTTCGCACAAGGGATCTGCTTCGCCACCGCCATCGACACGGCCAAATGGGTGGTGGAGCAGCTGCTGCGATTCGGCCGCGTGCGCCGCGGCTATATCGGCGTGGGCGGCGCGACCATCGCCCTTTCGCGCCGCGCGGTGCGCTTTCACGGCCTCGCCGCCGGAGCGGGAGTGCGCGTCGAGTCGGTCGAGCCCGGCGGCGCCGCCCGGGAGGCGGGAATCGAGCCCGGGGACGTCATCATCGGCTACGACGGAGAAAACGTCGCGGGAGTCGACGAGCTGCACCGTCTGCTCAGCGAAGAGCGGATCGGCAAGTCCACGAAAGTGACGCTCCTGCGCCGCACGCAAAAGCTCGACCTGCCGATCCGCGCCGCGGAATTGCCGCCCCGGCCCTAGGCGCTCACAGCACGACCGGTTTGTCGGGCAGCTCGTTGCGATTCCTTCCGCGCGGCGGGAAGTGCCTCGCGAGCAGCGCGGTGATGCGCTCGACCGCCAGTAGCGCACCTTCGGCGAATCTTCCGTCCCCGAACGCCTTCTCCATCGAACGGCAGATCGCGTCCCACTCGGTCTGATCCACTTTCGCGGCGATGCCGCGGTCGGTGACGATCTCGATCCTGCGGTCCACGAGCTGCATGTAAATCAGCACGCCGCTGTTGTGCTCGGTGTCCCAAACGCGCAGCTGGGAGAAAACGTCTTCGGCGCGCTGCCGCGCCTTTCGATCGTGGATCAGGTACGGAAGGGGCAGAGGACCTTCGAGGGCAAATCGCAATTCGCCGTCGTGCTCCCGCTCGGATGCTCGGACCGCCTTTTCTATCTTTGAAAGCGTTTCTTTCGTGAAACCACGCCGTGCCACCCATCCGGGAGTCGTGATGTGTTTCAAGAATCGAAGGAAATCCACTACCAGCTCCCGCCTGCGCCGCCGCCCGCCGTGCCCCCGCCGCCGCCGCTAAAGCCACCGCCGCCGAAGTCACCGCCGCCGAAGCCGCCCCCGCCGGGGAATCCACCGCCCGAGGTCCAGCCGCCGCCCCAGCCGCTGCCGTGCCTCACGGCGCTGATGCCGAAGAGCCCAAAGACGAAAGCGATCACGCCGACGAACGCGCCTATCGCGAGCGAGCCGACGATGAGCCAGGCGAGAAAGCCCGCCACACCGCCCGTGAGTCCCGCACCCACGGTGCGGCCGAACACCGTGTTCAGGACGCCTTGGGCAACCATCAGGATGATGAGCCCCGGGATAATCCACTCGATGTGCTGGAAAAGGGGCGATTGCTGCCCGGCGTGGCGAGGAGGAGGCAGCGGTTCGCCCTCGATCGTGCGCATGATGCGATCGACGCCGGCGTGGATTCCGCCGTAGAAGTCGCCCTGCTTGAAACGAGGCGTGATGTCCTCCTCGACGATGCGCTTCACGGCGGCATCGGGTAGAGGCCCCTCCGCGCCGCGTCCCGTCACGATCCAGACACGCCGGTCGTCTTTCGCCACCAGGACGAGCACGCCGTCGTCGATCCCTTTTCGGCCAAGTTTCCACTGGTCGTACACGCGCACGCCGTACTGCGCCGGGGTCTCGGGCTCAGTCGAGGGCAGCATCAGCACCGCGATCTGGCTGCCTTTGCCGCGCTCGAAATCGCGCAGCCGGGCCTCCAAGGTCCGG
>VBCT01000199.1 GCA_005882235.1 Betaproteobacteria bacterium | reverse complement strand
AGGGCACTGCGACCTACTTTATCCGGCTCGATGGAAAACTTTCATCGATCTTGTCCTCGAAAAAGCTGGTCGCTGAGGGCGCGGCCATGAACTGGCGATGGACCTCGGGTGAAACTCCGCGGTATTGGATCAGCTTGCCGTCGCTGAATTCTATCTCCAGAACCTGCGACTTGGGGTCGTAACCAGCCGCGCGGATCTTGCTCGAGTTGACGCGTTTTCGTTCCATATTGCCCTCCTGTCATTCTGAGGGCGTAGCCCGAGGAATCTGCTTTTCGAGTACCCGCAAACAGCAGATTCTTCGCTTCGCTCAGAATGACAAACTCTGGCTTTACTCTAGTGTCACGGTAATCGCGTCGCCGTTTCGCACCGAGACGAGCTGCCGGGGATCGCCGTCGATCCTACCCAGGATGTTGCAGCGGGTGACCAGGCGCGACTCGTCGCCCTCGGATACGGGAGTCCGGCCCCAGGGCAGGGCGAGCGAGCTGCCTTCGACCCAAAGGCAGACTGTCCCGGGCGACACGACTTGCTTGGCGCCGCTCTCCAGCGTCGCCTTCACGGGCACTTCGAAATAGACCTCCTCGCCCCAGGTCTGAGCTTTCGCTTTCACGGGCAGCGCGGCGACCAGGGCGCGCGCGGTGGGCGTGTCCTCCAAGGTCGCTTCTACTGCACCCTTTGGCCAGGACATCTTGATGCGCGCGTAACTCATCGCGTGGGCTCCCAATGCTCGATCACCAATTGCAGATTCTGCATTCCGTTGAACTCGTTGACCGAGAGCCGGTACGCCGCGCGCACGGGCGAGGGCAGGGGATCGAGCGCATTGAAGCGCATCGCTTCGACGGTGCGCCCGGCGCGCGCGAGCCTGAGCTTCAGGTGTTTCTCGCCGACCACGCGCTGGCCGAGTACCTCGAACTCGTCGCAGAAGAGCGGCTGGGGAAAGCCCTGTCCCCAGACTTGATGATCGAACAGTTGCGCGAGGCCGAGATCGAGATACGCGGGTTCCAGCGAACCGTCGGTCTCGACCGCGCGCGCGAGCTGCGCGGGCGAGAGTAGCTCGCGCGCCACGGCTTCGAAGCTCTCCGCGAATCGCGCGAAATCTTGAGCGCGCAGCGTGAGGCCCGCCGCTGCGGCGTGCCCGCCGAAGCGCAGGAGCAGGTCCGGTTCGCGCTTTGCGACGAGATCCAGCGCGTCGCGCAGATGCAGGCCGAGAATGGACCGGCCCGAGCCGCGGATTTCACCGGCACCGGCCGGGGCGAAGGCGAAGGTCGGGCGGTGGTGGCGGTCCTTGACGCGCCCGGCGAGGATGCCGACCACGCCCTGGTGCCAGCCCGGGTCATACAGGCTGATGCTGGAGGTCTCGCCCACCGAGAGCTTCGCCATCAGCTCATCGGCCTGCGCCTGCATGTCGGCTTCGATCGTGCGGCGCGCGCGGTTGAGGTCGTCGAGCTGCCGCGCGATCTCGAGAGCGCGCCCGCGATCGCGGGTGGTCAGGCACTCGATCCCGAGGCTCATATCGGACAGGCGCCCGGCCGCGTTCAAGCGCGGCCCGAGCATGAACCCGAGGTCGAACCCGCTCGCGCGCGAAGGATCGTGGCCGGAAACGGCGAACAAGGCGCGCACGCCTTCCTGCATGCGGCCCGCGCGGATGCGCTTCAAGCCCTGCGCAACGAGGACCCGGTTGTTGAAATCGAGGGGCACGACGTCGGCGACCGTGCCGAGCGCGACCAGATCGAGCTCGTCGCCGAGATTCGGCTCCTCCCTGCCGGCGAACGCTCCGCGCTTGCGGAGCTCGGCACGCAGGGCAAGCATCACGTAGAACATCACGCCGACCCCCGCAAGGCTCTTGCTCGGAAACGCGCAGCCGGGCTGGTTGGGATTGACGATGGCCGCGGCGCGCGGCAGCTCCGAGCCGGGCAGATGGTGGTCGGTGACGATCACCTCGATTCCGAGCCGGCCCGCCGCAGCCACGCCCTCGACGCTGGCGATTCCGTTGTCCACCGTGATAAGGAGCTCCGGCTTCGACCGTGCCGCGAGCGCGACGATCTCCGGGGTCAGCCCGTAGCCGAACTCGAAGCGGTTGGGGACGAGATAGCCGACGTTCGCGCCGAACGCGGAGAGCGCGCGCATGCCCACCGCGCACGCGGTCGCGCCGTCGCAGTCGTAGTCGGCGACGATCAGCATGTGCTTGCCGGCCGCGATCGCGTCGGCAAGCAGCGCGGCTGCGCGGTCCGCGTTCAACAGACCGGAGGGCGGAATAAGGCCGGAGAGCGCGTCCTCGAGCTCGCCGCGCCGGCTGATGCCTCGTGCCGCGCAGACGCGCGCAAGGACAGGGTGCAGGCCCTCGCGCACGAGCTGGTCGTGCACGCGCAAGGGAACCGGGCGGGTGATGATCTGGGACATCAGGTAAACGGCATGTCATCCTGAGCGAAGCGAAGGATCTGCTTTTTTTCGCACCGCAAAGCAGATTCTTCGGGCTTCGCCCTCAGAATGACAAGCACATTACGCATAGGCCGAAAGCGGCTTGCGCAGCCGCCAGAAATAGCGCAGATCCGAACGGACGGTCTCGACCTCGAGCAGCGAGTCCGCGCCGCAGAGATGCAGCGTGAGCATTCCGATCCGGCCGGACTTCAGAGCGGCGAGCAGCGGCAGAAACCAGTCGCGCTCGAGCGCTGCGCGGCGCTCGCGAGGCTGCGCTTCCCGCGGAACGTTCAGAACGACCAGCGCAATGCCCTCGTCCCCCAGGGCGGCGAGAACGGAGTCGGAGTCCCTCGGCAACGCCCGGACCGGGATTGCCGCAGCGAGCGCGAGGCCCCGGGCAAGCGGATCGTCGGCGAACACCGCGGAGAAAGGCCGGGCTTTCGCGGCGTCGATGACGCCCCCGCCCCAGAACCAGACGCTGTTCAGCGCGGGCTCCCCGCGCGCCTCGCGCTCGGCGTTGACGGGGTGCTCGTGCAGCAGCATCTGCGCTTCGTTCATGAGCGCGTGGAAGCGCATCGCATCGGACCCGGATGGGAGCTTCTCGTCGAGCGCAGCGCCGCGCGCCGCGGCAGCCGGCGTGGTCTGCATATCCGGCGTCTTCTGGAGCCGCACGTACCAGCGCGCCGGCTGCAGGGGGTGGAAGAGCATCGTCTGGCCGAAATGCTTCCGACTCGGCGCGCGAAACGTCGAAGGAGGTGCTGTCGGCGAGGCCGAGGCTGTCGCGCCCCACCTGCAGGTGCACGGGATCGGCGCGCATCCAGTAGTTCCGTTCGGGCGCTCCGCCGTCCGCGAGCAGCGTATAGGGAGCGACGGGCCAGTCGCGCTGCCTCGCCACGCCGAAGCGCCCGAACAGCCAGGCTTCGGGCGAGCAGAGCGCCCTGCGCCTGCGGCGTCCTCTCGCGATCAGCGTCTCCGCGGCCGCGAGGCCGTCTCCGCGTGGAAGTCCCTCGGAAGGGAAGAAATTTGGAATATACAGTTCACAGTGCATTCGATTTCGAGTTTATCACCGGTTATGGCACACTTCGCGCGTGCAATACGAACTCCTCGTCGGGCTGCGCTACACGCGCGCCGAGCGCCGCAATCACTTCATCTCCTTCATCTCGCTCACTTCGATGCTCGGCATCGCGCTCGGCGTCGCCGCGCTGATCGTGGTGCTCTCGGTGATGAACGGGTTCCAGAAGGAAGTTCGCGCGCGCATCCTCGGCGTGGTCTCGCACGTGCAGATCACCGGGGCGGACAACCGGCTCGCGGATTGGCAGGCGGTGGCGCGGGAATCTGCCGAGCATCCGCAGGTGGCCGCGGCGGCGCCCTTCGTGAACGCGCAAGGGATGCTCGTGTTCGGCGCCGGCGTGCGGGGCGCGGTGGTGCGCGGCATCGTGCCTGAGCTGGAGCAGAAAGTCGCCGAAATCGGCTTGCATATGGCAGCGGGGAAGCTCGAGTCGCTCGTTCCGGGGGAATTCGGCATCGTGCTCGGGTCGGAGCTCGCGCGCGCGCTCGGCGCGAGGGACGGGGACAAGGTGACGCTGATCGCCCCGCAGGGGCTGGTCACCCCCGCGGGCATTCTTCCGCGGCTCAAGCAGTTCACCGTGGTGGGCGTCTTCGAAGTGGGCATGTTCGAATACGACTCGGGTCTCGCGCTCATCCATCTCGAGGATGCGCAGAAGCTCTACGGCATGGGGGATCGCGCTTCGGGCGTGCGGCTCAAGCTGCGCGATCTGTTCCAGTCCCGGGAGGTCGCTCGCGACCTGGTCGAGCGCCTGCGCGGCGACCTTTACGTCTCGGACTGGACCCGCAGCCACGCCAACTACTTCCGCGCGGTGCAGATCGAGAAGACCATGATGTTCATCATCCTGCTCCTGATCGTCGCGGTTGCGGCGTTCAACATCGTTTCGACGTTGGTGATGGCGGTCACCGACAAGCAGCCCGACATCGCCATCCTGCGAACGCTGGGCGCGAGCCCCGGCGGGATCATGAAGATCTTCATCGTGCAGGGCGCGCTGATCGGCGCGATCGGCACGCTGATCGGCGTCGCCGGAGGGATCGCGCTCGCGCTCAACATCGACGTGGTGGTGCCGTTCCTCGAGCGCCTCTTGAACGTCCAGTTCCTGTCGCGGGAGGTGTACTACATCACCGACCTGCCTTCCGATCTGCAGACGAGCGACGTGGTTGCGATCGCGCTCGTATCGCTCGCGCTCTCGCTTCTTGCGACGCTCTATCCGAGCTGGCGCGCCGCCCGCGTGAATCCCGCCGAGGCGCTGCGCTATGAGTGAGGTGCTCGCGTGCCGCGATCTGCGCAAGACTTTCCGCGAGGGAAGGGAAGCGGTGCACGTGCTCCAAGGGGTATCGCTGAAAGTCGAGGAGCGGGAAATAGTCGCCATCGTTGGCGCCTCCGGCTCGGGCAAGAGCACGCTCTTACACCTGCTCGGGGGCCTCGACGACCCGACTTCGGGAGCGGTCGACGTGCTCGGCCGACCCACTCACAGTCTTTCCGATGCAGAGCGGGGGCAGGTACGCAACCGCTCGCTGGGATTCGTCTACCAGTTCCACCACCTGCTGATGGAGTTCACCGCGCTCGAGAACGTGGCGATGCCGCTCCTGATCCGGCGCGCGCAGCCCGCCGAAGCGCGCGAAGCCGCCGCGGCGATGCTGAACGAAGTCGGCCTCGCCGAGCGCCTCGATCACACGCCCGGGGAGCTTTCCGGTGGCGAGCGCCAGCGTGCGGCGCTCGCTCGCGCGCTGGTCACAACGCCCGCGTGCGTGCTCGCCGACGAGCCGACCGGGAACCTCGACCGCAAGACTGCCGACAGCGTCTTCGGGCTGATGCTCGAGCTCAACCGCGCGCACGGCACGAGCCTCGTGATGGCGACCCACGAACCCTCGCTCGCCGCGCGCGCGCACCGCGTGATGCGGCTGCAGGACGGGGTGCTGGTGCAGGAGAGGTGAGCGCTAACGCTTTGTCATTCTGAGCGAAGCGAAGAATCTGCTTTTCTCGAACACTCACCGACCGAAAATAAGAACCAGCGCGATAGCTGCCGCGATCGCGGATAAGACCGCCGAGACAACGCACAGCAAGAGCGCGCGGCGGAACTTCGCTTCCGCAATCGAAGCGGCTTGTTCCAGAGCTGCAACCGTGTTTTGCAATTGCGCCGCCAGCTCCTTGATGTGTGCCGCGTTCTGAGACGCCGCGGACTGGAGCTCAGTAATCTGCTGCTGAAGCAACAGCGCCTGATTGGCAACCGCATCGGCATTCTTCCTGGTGAATACGGGCGCAGCGGCTGAAATGATGGTGGCGATGTGAGGCAGAACGGCCTTGAGTGCGGGAAGGAGCCAGGCTGGCATGGATGAGCCTTAACGCCAAGTTGAGCGGCGCCGGCCAGTGCCGCCGGCAACGCGTCCGCTCGAATTAAAGTTAGGCGTCACTTCTGTTGCACCCCAAGACTTCAACGGTACTCGACATTGACGCGCTTGTACTTAGCGAACTCGCCTTCACTCGGGCAAGGCACCTGCTCAAGAGTGAACCGGTAGCCGGTAGCAATGAGCAGCGGCGGGAGAAGTACTTTTCCTAGGTTGCCCGGATCCGCCTCGGTCTTCAGGCAGGCGCGTTCACCAGGTTTCAATTCGACGGTGAGCGTTGTGGGGTCAGCGCTGCGTGCCTGCACAAAGAATGGGCGGCTGCCAGGAGGCACGAAGGCCGCGACGTACTCTGTGTTGTTTAAGTTCGCGAACGCTTGACCGCCAGTTCCTACAGTGAGCGACACGCCACCTGCGTTGAAGGCATACACGCGATAGATCACTACTTCCGCCCGGTTCGCGACGTCTGGCGCTGACAACGGCACAACCGGCAGCGATGAGCATCCTACCGCGATCAGGACCATGACTGATAGAGGAAGGCAAAATCGAATGTTCATTGGTGAGATCGATGCACAGGCGCTGACCCGTGGACACCTAACGCGCCCACGCCTGGTTATAGCGATGAATGCAACGGCTCGAGCCCGAGCACCGCACCGAATGTGCCGCCCGCCCACATAAAGCCCATGAACATGATGAGCTCACATAGCTCTGCATCTGCGAAGTGATCGCGTGCGCGCGCGAGCACCATTTCGTCGATGCCGCGATGATCGCGCGCGAAGTGCTCGGCGAGCTCTACGGCCGCCGCCGTACGCGAATCCGCATGCGAGCGATCGGGCGGACCGGCCTTCGCCTGGCAGTAGCGACAGCCGGTCCCCAGCGCAAGCGTACGGCGCACCTGCTCCAGGAGCGCGGGAGAGAAAGTCCTGCTCGCAAAGAAGGCATCCTCGAGCTTCGTCCAAGGGGCGAGGATATGGGGCGCATGGCCCATGAGCCTTTCCATGGGCGTCCGACCGGTGCTCGAGGGTGCAATGCGTGGCATAGCGACGATTCCTCCTAGTGACGCGGATACTTGGGGCCTTATGAGTTTGGGGAGACACGCAGTTGCCAATTTAGTTGGCCCTTCAGCGGTCTGTAAAGCGGCAATTATGTCGGGTTGTTTGCAGCGCGTCGCAGCCGGCGCCTGCGCCAGGCGAGCAGCACGTGCGCGCGCCAGGCGAGCTGCACGATCACGTAGCCGGCGATCGCGAGCCCGACCGCCAAGACCACGAGGCC
>VBCT01000198.1 GCA_005882235.1 Betaproteobacteria bacterium | reverse complement strand
TCGCCGGCTGCCCGGACAAGGCGCTCGCCGACGATTGCCTGCTCGCCGGCGGCGACGACTACGAGCTGCTGTTCACCGCGTCGAAGCTCAAGCGCGCGCAGATCGAAGCCCTGGGAAAGGACCTCGAAATCCCGCTCGCCCTTATCGGCGCCGCGGTGCCGGGAGATTCCGTGGTGAGATTGCGCGACGCCCGGGGCAAGCTCGTCTCCAGTGCGCGCAAGGGCTTCGATCACTTCGCATGATCGCGCGGCCCGCCCCCGGTTTCGTCCTCGCCCATCCGGCCCATTTCATCGCGCTCGGTTTCGGAACGGGGCTCGCGCCGCTCGCCCCGGGCACCGCGGGCACGCTGCTCGCGTTTCCGCTTTTCATCCTGCTTAATTCCTTACTCACGCCGCTCGCCCTCTTCGGTCTCATCGTCGTTTTCTTCGGGATCGGGATCTGGGCGTGCGCGCGCACCGGGCGCGATCTGGGCGTCGCCGATCACAGCGCAATGAACTGGGACGAGGTCGTGGCGATGCTTCTCGTGCTTCTGCTCGCGCCCTCGGGCTGGGTATGGTGGGGGGTCGCCTTTCTGGCGTTCCGCTTTTTCGACGTGGTCAAGCCGCCGCCGATCCGCAACATCGACCGCGCGATGAAAGGGGGCCTGGGGGTGATGTTCGACGACACTGTCGCGGCGTTCTACACCCTGCTCCTTATCGCTCTCGTGAAAAGAATCCTCGGCTGATGGCCCGCGATGCGCTCAAGCTCCTCGCAGGACGGATCGGCGCGCGTCTGAAGAAACGCAATCTGAAGCTCGCGACGGCCGAGTCCTGCACCGGCGGCTGGATCGCCCAGGCCGTGACTTCCGTTTCGGGAAGCTCCGAGTGGTTCGACCGCGGTTTCGTGACCTAC
>VBCT01000197.1 GCA_005882235.1 Betaproteobacteria bacterium | reverse complement strand
CGGGACAGGGTGCGCCGGCAGTCGGTGGTGTTCGCGCTGAAAGGCCTGCTCGAACGATTGGGTGAACCTGGATGAATTCGTCTTTCCGCCGTGCTGCAGCCGTGCTCGCGCTCTGCGCCGCAGCGCCCGCTCTCGCGCAGGACCTCGACGACTCGAAGGACAACGTCGCCGGCCCCTACGTTCCGACTCCGTGGGTGATCGTGGACGAGATGCTCAAGCTCGCCGATATCCGCGGCGAGGACGTGGTCTACGACCTCGGTTCGGGAGACGGGAGGCTGGTGATCACGGCGGCCAAGCGCTTCGGCGCACGCGGAGTCGGCATCGAGCTGCAGACGGAGCTCGTCGAAATGGCAAGAATCGGCGCGAAGCACGAAGGCGTGGCGGATCGCGTCAAGTTCGTGCAGGGCGACCTGTTCCAGGCCGATATCCGGTCGGCGAGCGTGGTGGTGCTGTACCTGCTGCCGCACTACGTCACGCGTCTGGTGCCGAGGCTGCGCGCGGAACTGAGTCCCGGAACGCGCATCGTGTCCCACGATTATCCGCTCGCTCCCTGGCCGCCCGACAAGGAGCTTTCGATGGACGTCCCCGAAAAGGAGATGATCAGCGGCACTTCCTGGACGAGGCTCTATTACTACGTCGTCCCGGCGCGCGTGCACGGCGCGTGGGAGCTCACTTTGCCCCAAGCGCTCGCGAGCGCTCCGCTCGTGATGCAGATCACCCAGGAACCCCACGCCGTCGGCGGATTCGTGCGCGATGGCGGCGCCGAGCTCACCCTGAGGGACCTTGCGGTGCGGGGCGAACAGGTCCGCTTCGGGCTGCTCTACAAGGGCCGGCTGATGGCGTTCGAGGGGACCGTGGCCGGGGACGCCATGACGGGCGAGGTGCGGGCCCGTGACCAGCGCGGGCCCTGGACCGCCCGGCACCGCGCACCGCTGCCACGCTGAAAGGGCGCGCGCGGGGCTTGGGTCCGGGAGGCCCGTGCTCTATATTGAGGGCATGAGCATGTCCGGTAACCTCGAGGTGCGCCCGCCTGCGGTCGCGAGCCTGTTCTATCCGGGGGACGCGCGCATGCTCGCCGAAGAAGTCTCTTCCTATCTCGACCAGACGGAAGGGACGCCCCTCGCGCCGGGATTCCCCAAGGCGGTGATCGTCCCTCACGCCGGTTTCATCTATTCCGGACCGGTCGCGGCGAGCGCGTATGATCGACTACGTCCCGCGCGGGGTATCGTCAGGCGCGTCGTGATCCTCGGTCCCTGCCACCGGGTTCCGGTGCGTGGCCTCGCGCTGCCGCGGGCGCGCGCATTCGACACGCCCCTCGGGCGGATTCCCTTGGACGAGGAGGCGATCGCCTCGATCCGCGGCCTGCCCCAGGTCGTGGAATCGGCGGCGACGCACGCCGAAGAGCACGCGCTTGAAGTGCAGCTGCCGTTCCTTCAGCGGGTCCTGGGCGGATTCTCGCTCGTGCCGCTGGTGGTCGGCGACGCGGCCCCGGAGAAGGTCGCCGATGTGCTTGAGCGCATCTGGGGCGGAACCGAAACGCTGATCGTGATCAGCTCGGATCTCTCGCACTACCATTCGTACGAGAGAGCGCGCAGCATCGACGGCGCCACCGTTCGGGCGATTCTCGGCCTCGACACCGGAATCTCTCACGAGCAGGCGTGCGGGGCGACGCCGGTGGCGGGCCTGCTGGTCGCGGCCAAGCGCAAGGGACTCGCGGCTAAGCTGCTCGACTGCCGCAACTCCGGCGACACCGCTGGCGACAAGAGCCGGGTCGTCGGCTACGCCTCCTTTGCGCTCGCCTCCGAAAGCCCGCGCTACGAGGCGGAGCACGGAAGAAAGCTGCTGCAGATCGCGCGTCAATCGATCTCCGCCGCGCTCCGCGCGCGTGAGGAGCCCGGCGCCCCGGTCGCCGAGGAGTCATGGCTCCGCGAATCGCGCGCGAGCTTCGTCACCCTGACGCAGGGCGATGAGTTGCGCGGCTGTGTAGGCACGCTCGAAGCGCAGCGGCCGCTTGCTCAAGACGTCGCCGAGAACGCCCGCGCTGCGGCGTTCGAGGACGCGCGCTTCAAGCCGCTCACGCCGGAGGAGTTCGGGCATACCGACATCGAAGTATCGCTCTTGTCGACGCCCAAACGGCTCCCGTTCGAGCACCACGCCGAGCTGATTGCGCGGCTCCGTCCCGGAGTGGACGGCATCATTCTCGAACAAGGCGAGGAAGGCAAGCGCGCGACCTTCCTGCCGCAAGTCTGGGAGGGCTTGCCCGATCCGGAGCAGTTCATCGCACACCTCAGGCAAAAAGCCGGGATTGCGCAGAACACCGATATCCGGCTTTGCCGGGTGAAGCGTTACACCGTGCTCAAGTGGCGCGAGGCGGAGCTTCGTCAATGAGCGCCGTACGAAAGGAACCCTACATCGGCCGCTGGTGGCACACGCTGGAGGACGGCAGGCTGCAGTGCGATCTGTGCCCGCGCGACTGCCGGCTGCACGAAGGTCAGCGCGG
>VBCT01000027.1 GCA_005882235.1 Betaproteobacteria bacterium | reverse complement strand
GCAAGGTGACGGGTGCTTTTCCCGCATTGATCAGATCCATATCCTCCCGCCCGGGCGCGGGCGCAGGCCCCATTCCCAGTATGCCGTTCTCGCTGTGCAGGAAAATCTCGCGGTCCTTCGGCAGGTGGTTCCCGACCAGCGTCGGCATGCCGATGCCCAAGTTGACGTATGCCCCTTCGGGGATGTCGTTCGCGATGATGCGAGGACGGCATCTGGACATCGCGGTGCTCGGCGCGTTCCAAGTGTCCGTTTCCGGCGACCTCGCCAACTGGCACACCGGCGGCGACGCGATCCCCGCCGTGGGCGGCGCGATGGACCTCGCGGTCGGTGCGAAGAACGTGTGGGTGATGATGGAGCATCTCACGAAGAGCGGGGAATCGAAGATCGTCGAGCGCTGCACGTATCCGCTCACAGGAATCGGCGTGGTCAAGCGCATCTATACCGATCTCGCGGTGATCGACATCACGCCGCGCGGGCTCATTGCGAGCCGTCTCGTGACCGGTTTTGCGTTCGACGAGCTGCAGCGCCTGACGGGAGTGCCGCTGTCTCCGTCGGGCGCCCGAGCGGCGGCTTAGGCCGCTTCAGGGAAGACTGCGGCCGTTCAACCAGTGAAGGAGGTGAGATCATGATTTCGGCAAAACGAGCTTTACTGTTTTTCTGCATGGTGTCTCTTTTCGGGTGCGCAACGCAGTACCGGGCCTACGATGGGCCGCAACTGTCCCCGGACAAGGTCGCCATCATCAAGGGCGCCGAGAACTTTCTCCCAGGCACGACCACCCTCGGTGTTGTGTCGATAGATGGAAAGTCGTTGAGTCCCTATAAGACCAATGTGGAGATCCTCCCGGGCAGGCACATCATCGGAGTCCATTACTACTTCCACGCGGCGGGCGGCTTGACCGCTCGAGGAGACGTGGTCCTCGATGCATTGCCTGGAAAAACATACGAGCTGCAGAGCAAGAGCGAAGGGAAGGTCGTCACCTTCTCGATCGTCGAAGCGCTGGACAAGAAGTAATTCCCCAACCTGCGCGATCGTCGTGGAAGACATGAAGGTCATAGCACACGCGTCGCTCGCAGCCTTTGTCGCGTTGTTCGCGGTAAGCGGAGCGGTCAATGCCGAAGAAGCTCAACGATCGATAGACTTTGACGGCGAGACATACCAACACGCGCATCACGCCGGCGGCGCTGTCCTGATACTGGACGAGTTCCTAAGGAAATCGGATACCCTGGAAGTCTGGTCTAGACTCGTCGCTATCAGACGATACATGAAAGAAACGGATCCGGAGAACGCCGCTAGGGCGCTGATTGCGACGTTGAAGGGCAATTCAGCAGTGCTAGGCCACAGGATCATCGGGAAGCAGGACGGATCGGAATACCTGGTCGACTTCCTGATGCAGCAGACTGAACCCAGTTACATTTTTGAATTCAATATCTTTCGTTTCATGCGCGTGGACGGCGCTCTCGTCAGCTATCAGTTCGCGTACGCCGCCCGCGGCAGCGATCTCAACCAGCGCATAACGGCCGATTTCGGCGGTTCGGACGGATTCCAGCGGAAGCGGGTCGAGTGGATCAACTTGATGACTCGAGTGAATTGGGCCGTTCCGAAAATTGAAGAGAAATAAGCGGCCCTCGATCCGCGAATCGAGGGGCTTTTCTTTTCCGGAAGTCGGCAGAAAGCTCGTATGTTCGAAAAAGAGGCCCGGGTGACGGCCGCTATCGGCCTCCGTCTCATTGTGTCGGGAATTGCGCTTGCTATTATCTATCCTTGCCCCATTGCGCGCGGCTATATCGTCGGCTGAAGCGCTTCGATCGTACTTATGTCCGACGTCGAACTGAAATCGAAATCCAAGGACCCGCACGTCGCGACGGCGATCGCGCACTGGGCGCCGCGCTTCGTGTCGAACGGAGTGCTGCTCGCCGACTTCGAGGAGGTCACAGCCGGGATCGAGCGCTGGGAGGACTGGTGCCGCGCCTGGTGCGAGCGCGGCAAGGTCCACGAGGTGCTCGGGCGCGAGGCGCTCGCGCAAGGGTACAAGCTCACCGCAGGCGAGCACCTGGTGCGCGCGGCGATGTACTACCACTTCGCCAAGTTCGTTTTCGTGCACGATCAGAAGCAGATGCGCGACGCGCACCTGCGCTCGGTCGAATGCTACCACTTGGCGCTTCCGCTTATGCGCCCCGCAGGGGAACGCGTTTCGATACCGTTCGAGGGAAAAACCCTCCATGGAATCCTGCGGCGACCGGCGGGCGTGACGGGGCGCTCTCCGATATTGATCATGGCGCCGGGCCTGGATTCCACGAAGGAAGAGCTGCACGCCTACGAAGAGCCGTTTCTCGCGCGAGGTATCGCGATCCTGGCGATCGACGGGCCCGGGCAGGGCGAGGCGGAGTACGAGATCCCGATCTGCGGAGACTACGAGCGCGCCGCGCGCGCGGCGTGCGACTGGATCGAAAAAGCGTGCGGATCTCGACGCGGCGAAGATCGCCATGTGGGGCGTGAGTCTCGGCGGCTACTACGCGCCGCGCGCGACCGCATACGAGAGGCGCATCCGCGCCTGCATCGCGCTCTCCGGGCCGTTCGAGTGGAAGGAAATCTGGGGAACTCTGCCGCTGCTGACGCGCGAGGCGTTCCGCGTGCGCAGCCACTGCATAAGCGAGGCCGATGCGCTGAAGAACGCTGCGAGCCTGTCGATGAAAGACGCGGCGGTGAAAATCGCCTGCCCGATCTTCATCGTGACCGGGCGCGAGGACCGGCTCGTGCCGGCTTCGCATGCGGAGCGGCTGGCGAAGGCTGTCTCGGGTCCGGTAGAGTTGCTGATCGTCGAGGATGGCGGGCACAATGCCAACAATCGCCCCTATCGCTATCGGAGCCGGACAGCCGACTGGCTTGCCGGGCAGCTGGGGCTGCCCAGGATCTGACGGCCGAACAGAGGAGAAAACCATGTTGAAACGCGCTTGCTGGACCGCGCTTGCCGCGGCGTTGCTCGCATCGGGTGCCGCCGCCGCCCAGACTTTTCCCAGCAGGACCATTCACCTCGTTTCGGGCGTCACCCCCGGCAGCGCGTCGGATACGACGGCGCGCATTGTCGCCGAGAAACTGCAGGCGAGCCTCGGTCAGGCGGTGATCGTCGAGAACAAGCTCGGCGTGGGCGGGCTGATCGGTGCTGCTTATGTCGCCAAGGCCGATCCGGACGGGCACGTGATCAGCATCTACACCTCCGCGTTCACGGTGGCGCCGCTCCTATCCCCCGGGCCGCTCGATCCGAAGGAGCTCACGCCGGTCGCGACTCTCGGAACGGTTCCCACCGTGCTGGTCGTCTCGACCGCCAAGAACTACAAGACCGTTGCGGACCTCGTCGCCGCGGCCAAGGCGAAGGCCGGGGCAGTCGTCGCGACGACCGCCGGCATCGGCAGCTCAACGCACATGAACCTGGAGCGTTTTCGCATCGCGGCGGGGATCGAAGTGCTGCACGTGCCGATGAAGGGCGCGCCGGATGCGCTCACCGAAGTGCTCACCGGTCGCGCCGATTTCTATTTCGCCCTGCCGTTCCAGGTGGGGCCGCAGGTCAAGGAGGGCAAGCTGCGCGCTCTCGCGGTGGGCTCGCCCAAGAGGAGCGCGCTCTTTCCCGACGTCCCCACGACCGTCGAGGCGGGCTATCCGAACTCCGACTACAACTTCTGGATCGGCGCGCTGGTCGCCTCCAGGACGCCGCGCGAGATCGTTCTGCGCCTGAACAAGGAATTCAACGCCGCCGTGAACTCGTCCGAGGTGCGCGAGAAATTTCTCAAGCTGGGCGTCGATCCCTTGAGCATGTCGCTGCCCGATTTCGAGGCGATGATCAAGAAGGAGTTCGAGTCGAACGCCCAGCTGATCAAGGCGGCGGGCATAAAAGCCAATTAGAGCGGACCGCTTGAGCGGCCGCGTGGCATACTTCGCGTTCTGCGAAAAGTCGTCCTGGGAAAAAGTCGATGGCCAAGCCGAAAAAAACCACCGAGCCGAAAATCATCCGGCCGGACGACATCGATCCGCACCACGACTGGAAGCGGCCGCTGCAAGCGCCGGGCCACACCCAGGTCGACTTCGAGGAGCGCATCGACTTCAGGCGGCTGCACGACTACCGCCTCGCGCGCGTGCGCGCCGCGCTCGCGGCCTCGGGCCTGGGTACTCGCTGCTTACCGGCACGGGCGACCCGTACATCTGGGATTTCGGCAGCGCGGCCAAGCACCACCGGCTCCATGCGCCCTGGCTGCACGTCGATCACTGCAAAGCGGGCCTGTTGGGCCTGCGCGGCGCGGTGGGGAGCGACATCACGCTGTTTCGCGAGGCGGCAGCGGAGATCAAGGCGATCCTCGACGCGGAAGGTGTGGGCGACATGGCGCTCGGCCTGGACGTGGTCGAGCCGCCGATGCTGTTCGAGCTGCAGAAGCTCGGGATCGAGGTGCGCGACGGCCAGCAGGTGATGCTCCGGGCGCGCGAGGTGAAGAACATCGACGAACTGACGCTCCTCAACATGGCCTCTGCGATGGTCGACGGCGTCTACCAGGACATCGCCGAGGCCCTGAAGCCCGGAGTCAAGGAATCCGAGATCGTCGCACTCGCGACCTCGCGGCTCTATCAGATGGGTTCGGACTGCGTCGAGGCGATCAACTCGATCTCGGGCGAGCGCTGCTCTCCGCACCCGCACAATTTCACCGACCGGCTGATCCGGCCGGGCGACCAGGCATTCTTCGACATCATCCAGTCGTTCATGGGCTATCGCACCTGCTACTACCGTACTTTCAACGTCGGTCGCGCGACCGCGCCGCAGCGCACCGCGTACCGGAAGGCACGGGAGTGGATGGACAAGGCGATCGCCCTTTTGAAGCCCGGGGTGGCCAGCGACAAGATCGCCCGCGCCTTCCCGGAGGCGAAAGAGATCGGTTTTCCGAGCGAGATGGAAGCGTTCGGGCTGAACTTCTGCCACGGGCTGGGGCTCGGCCTGCATGAGCGGCCGCTGATCTCGAGGCTCACTTCGTTCAAGGAGCCGATCGAGCTGAAGGCGGGCATGGTGTTCGCCGTGGAGACCTACTGTCCGGCGAGCGACGGCATCTCGGCTGCGCGTATCGAGGAGGAAGTGATTCTCGCGCCCGAGGGCGCGAAGATCATCTCCCTCTATCCGGCCGAAGAGCTGCCGATCGCAAATCCATACCGAAGCTAAGGGAGCCAGTTCCCGACATGAGCTTGACCCGAGAGGCACATCCGGCGCACCGCAGCCACGAGATTCCCGAAGCGACGCGGCTGCGCCTGTTCCAGCTGCAGGTCGAGATCCGCTACTGCGAGAAGCGCGCCTACGACCTGTTCCTGCAGAACCTGGTGAAGGGGACGAGCCATCTCGCGCTCGGCCAAGAGGCGGTCGCGGCCGGCTTCGCCGCGGCGATGAACCCGGACGACTACAGCTTCTGCACCTATCGCGGGCATCACCATACGCTCGCGCGGGGTGCTTCTATGCTCTCGGTGCTGGGCGAATTGATGGGGCGGCAGTGCGGCCTCATGAAGGGCAAAGGCGGTTCGATGCATCTCACGAGCGTCGCGCATGGGGTGATGGGATCCTACGCCATCGTCGGCGCGCACCTGCCGATCGCCGCCGGCGCCGCGTGGTCGGCGCAGTACCGCGGAACGAAGCAGGTCGCTTGTGCCTTCTTCGGCGACGGCGCGACCAATATCGGCGCTTTCCACGAGGCCCTTAACCTCGCCGCGGTATGGAAGCTCCCGGTCATTTTCTGCTGCGAGAACAACCTGTACATGGAGTACACGCCGATTTCCGCAGTCACTGCGGTGAAAAACCCGGCGGCCGACCGCGCCGCAAGCTACGGCCTGGAGCGCCAGGTCATCGACGGGAACGACGCCGACATCGTATACAGCGCTGCGCGCGACGCCCTCACCAAGGCGCGCTCGGGCGGCGGCCCCTCCCTCATCGAATGCCTCACCTACCGGCACAGCGGGCACTCGCGCGCCGACCCGGCGAAATACCGCCCGAAGGAGGAGCTCGAGGAATGGCTCAAGCGCGATCCGGTGACGCTCTATCGCGCAAGGCTGCTCGCCACGGGCATCGCGGAGGCGAAGCTCGCGCAAATCGAGTCCGAGGTGATGGCGAAGCTCGATCGGGCGACCGAAGCCGCGAAGGCCTCGCCCACGCCCTCGCTCGAGTCGGCGATGACCGACGTATGGGCGGACGGAGGCCACGCATGGCGCAACTGAGCTACCGGGACGCGGTCGCAGCCGCGATCGCGCAGGAAATGAGGCGCGACGAGCGCGTCGTGCTCTTCGGCGAAGACACCGCCGCCGCAGGCGGCGTGTTCAAGACGACGGTGGGCCTCTTCGAGGAGTTCGGCCCGAGGCGCGTGAAAGACACCCCGATTTCGGAGCTCGCCATCCTCGGCGCGGCGATGGGCGCGGCGATGACGGGATTGCGGCCGGTGGCGGAGATCATGTTCTCGGACTTCCTCGCATGCTGCTGGGACTACGTCGCGAACGAAATTGCCAAGACGCGCTACATGAGCGACGGGCAGATCAGCTTGCCGCTCGTCATCCGTACCGCGAACGGCGCCGGCTCGCGCTTCGGCGCGCAGCACTCGCAGAGCGTGGAGAACTGGGCGATGTCGGTGCCCGGGCTGAAGGTTGTCGCGCCTTCCAGCCCGGCCGACGCGAAGGGCCTCCTCGCCGCGGCGATCCGCGATCCGGATCCCGTGGTGTTCTTCGAGCACAAGAGCCTGCTCGCCAACAAAGCCGAGGTGCCCGAGGGCGAACACGTCGAACCGCTCGGAAAAGCCAAGGTGCTGCGCGAAGGTGGGGACATCACCGTGATCGCGCTCGCTGCCATGGTTCCGCGCGCGCTCAAGGCCGCCGAGACTCTTGCCGCGGATCATGGAATTTCCGCGACGGTGATCGATGTGCGCTCGCTCGTGCCGCTCGACGCGAAGACCCTGCTCGCCGAATCGGCGCGCACCGGGCGCGTGTTCACGGTCGAGGAGAACCCGCGGCTGTGCGGCTGGGGCGCGGAGATCGCCTCGGTGATCCAGGAGGAAATTTTCGACGCGCTCAAGGGACCGATCGTGCGGATCACTACGCCGCACGTGCCCCTGCCCGCTGCCGACCAGCTCGAGGATGCGGTCGTACCTTCGGTCGCGCGCATCGTCGCGGAAGTCCGGCGCACCCTGGACTCGCGCCGTGCGGCGTAGGGGACAGACCATGTTTTTCCCGGTCCGGCCAAACAGGCGAACGGAGTCTGGAAAAACGTGGTCTGTCCCCGGTTTTGAGGAGAGCAGGATATGGACGTGATCATGCCTCAGCTGGGCGAAACGGTGACCGAAGGCACGGTGGCCAACTGGTACAAGAAGGTGGGCGACGCAGTACGGGCTGACGAACCGCTGTTCGACGTCGAGACCGACAAGGTGACCACCGAGATTCCAGCGATTGCGAGCGGCGTGCTCAAGGCGATTCTGGTCGCGCCGGGCACGACGGTGCCCGTCGGGACGGTGCTCGCCGTGATCGAGCCCGCGCCGAAATGAACGACCGAGGAGAGCTGAATTGACCGCCGCAAGAGCCGCGAGGCTCGGCTGGATCGGTACCGGCCGCATGGGCTTCGAGATGGCGCGGCGCCTGGCAAAAGGCGGCTGCGACCTCACCGTATGGAATCGCACCCGGGCAAAGGCCGAGCCGCTCGCGAGCGATGGGGCGAAAATCGTCGATTCGCTCCCGGAGCTCGCGGGTTGCGACATCGTGTTCTGCATGGTTTCGACCTACGACGACGTCAGGGAAGTGATCGCAGGACCCAAGGGCTTGCTGTCGAAGGCGAAGGGCAAGGGCAGCGTGCCACGCATGGTGGTGGAGTGCTCCTCGATCTCGCTCGAGGGCTCGGCCGAGCTAAGGAAGATCCTCGACGCGCGAGGTGTCGAGCTGCTGTCCGCGCCGGTCTCGGGCAATGCCAAGGTGATCAAGGCGGGCAAGCTCACGTTCGTCGTCTCGGGCCCCGAGACCGCGTACGACGCGGCCGCGCCTTATCTGGAACTGATGGGTCAGGGCTCGTCCTACGTCGGCGAAGGGGAACGCTCGCGCATCGTCAAGATCTGTCACAACGTGATGTTGGGCGTGGTGACTCAGTGCATGGCGGAGATCACGGTGCTCGCACAGAAGGCGGGCGTGCCGCGCCACGCCTTCCTCGATTTCCTGAACAAGAGCGTGATGGGCTCGACCTTCACGCGCTACAAGGCGCCGGCTTTTGTCAATCTCGATTTTCACGTGACCTTCACGCCGTACCTGCTGAGGAAGGATCTCGATCTGGGACTGGAGGCCGGGCGAAGGTTCGAAGTGCCGATGCCGCTCGCCTCGATCACCCGCGATCTGATCCAGTCGATGATGGGCGCCGGTATGACCGAGGAGGACTTCTCGACCTTGCTCCTGCAGCAGGCGAAGGCGTCCGGGATCGAGCTGAAACCGGAAAACAAAGCGGTCGGCGACGGACTGTCGCAATAAATCTCTCACAGAGGAGCTCCAGATGAAAAAAATAATCAGCATTGCCTCGATGGTGCTGGCCGCGGCCGCGCCCCAGGCGGGGGCGCAGGGCTACCCGAACAAGCCGGTACACCTGATCATTTCGTTCTCGCCGGGCAGCTCGACCGATATCGTGGGGCGCGTGGTGGCGCAGAAGCTTGCGGAGATGTGGGGTCAGCCGGTGCTCGCGGAGAACCGCGCCGGCGCTGGCGGCTCGATCGGCACGGCGTTCGTCGCCAAGGCGCCGGCGGACGGTTATACGCTGCTCGTCGATTCCAACGCGCACACAGTGACGCCGTCGATCTACGCGAAGCTGCCGTACGACGTGGACAAGGACTTCACCGATATCGTGCCGCTCGCGGTGCAGCCGAATGTCCTCATTGTGAACACCGGTTCGCCTTACAAGACCCTGATGGACCTCGTCAACGCGGCGAAGGCGAAACCGGGCGCGATCAACTGGGGCCATGCGGGCGTGGGCAGCGGCACGCACCTCAACACGGAGAAGTTCGTCGACGCGGCGAAAATCAACGTCACCCAGGTCCCGTTCAAGGGCACGCCGGAAGTGATCCAGGCGATGTTAAGCCAGTCGGTGGATGCTTACTGGGCGCCGATCTCGGCTGCGATACCGCACATCAAGGGCGGCAGGGTTCGGCCGCTCGCGGTGAGCACGGCGAAGCGCAACGGCCAGTTGCCGGACGTACCGACCACCGGCGAAGCGGGTGTCAAAGGCGCCGATGCGCCGCTGTGGTTCGCAGTGTGGGGCCCGGCGGGCATCCCGGCAGGGATCGTGAACAAGATCTCGGCCGACACGCGCAAGGCGCTCAAGGATCCGGCGGTGCGGGACCGGCTCGTCGGCTTGGGCAACGACACCATGGACATGTCGCCAGAGGAATTCAAGATATTCGTGCGGAGCGAAGTCCGGGAATACGCGCGGGTGGTCAAGGCGGCCGGCATCCAGCCGCAGTGATGCCTCAGTGGGTTGCGCGAGCCAGTAAGCGCGGCCCGCCCGACGGATCCCGTCGACCTTGCAACCCCGTCTCCGAAGAGGCAGACTTCGAACCACCGGATTTGAGAGACCGGCCGAATACGGCCGGCGAGGATATGTCATGGCAAAGCAGAGAATCAGCTACGTTCCGCTGGAGAAGATGGACGCGGGGATGCGCAAGGAAATGGAGCGCTGCCAGCGGGAAGGCACGCCCAGGCCGGAGAGCTCAGCGGTGCGCGCACATGTGCCCGAATGCTTCTGGGCCTTCGCCAACTCCTGGCGCGACATCTTCAGGAACGGCGTTTGTGACCACTCCATCAAGGAGCTGTGCCGCCTCTACGTATCGCGCTCCGTTCAATGCGAATACTGCGGCAATCAGCGCTCGATCAAGGCGGCCTCGAGTGGCGCCATCATTGAGGATCACGTCAAGGACCTGCTGAACTTCGAGAAGTCCGGCAATTACGACGAGCGCCAGAAAGCGGCGCTTGCGTACGCCGAGGCAATCACCTGGCACCTGAACACCGATGACGCGTTCTGGGAACGGCTCCACAGGCATTTCGGCGAACCGGAGCTGGTCGAGCTGGGCTGCTTCATCGCGCTCACCATGGGGCAGCAGAGCTGGCTTCGCTTGCTCAACATCGACCACCACCAGGTGCTCGCAGGCACCTCGGCATCCATGGCGCCTGGGTTCGAAGACGCCAAGGCGCTTGCCGAGGCGAAGGCTTCGTCCGGATACTGGGCGAAATCCGGCCAGGAAGACTCGAAGAAGGTCGCTTAGCCCGGCGGGCCCCGCCCGCCGCATACCGTGACATTCGAAGGCAAGACTTGTCTGATCACGGGCGCGGCAGGCAATCTAGGCCGCGCGCTCGCCGCAGCCTTCGCGTCGGCAGGCGCCTCCCTGGTCCTCGTCGATCTCGACGACAAGGTCCTGCGGTCCGCATTTGGGCGCGACGACGAGCGCAAGCTCCTGGTGCGCGCCGACCTCCTCGACGCGGCGTCCGTGGCGCAGGCGGTGGCGGGCGTTCGGTTCCCCGGGATCGACGTTCTGTGCAATATCGCCGGAGGCTTCCGCATGGGGCACCCGGTACACGAGACTCCCGAAAACATCTGGGAGCTCATGCTCGATCTCAACGCGAGCTCGGTGATCAACGTCGCGCGGGCGGTCGTTCCGAAAATGCTCGCCGCAGGGCGCGGAAAAATCGTCAACGTCGGAGCCGTCGCGGGTCTCGCCGGCAAGGCGAACATGGGTGCCTACAGCGCGGCGAAGAGCGCGGTGATACGGCTGACCGAGAGCATGTCGGCCGAGTTGCGTGACAAGGGGATCAACGTCAACTGCGTCCTGCCCAGCGTCATCGACACGCCGCAGAATCGCGCCGATATGCCCGGCGCCGATCCGCGGCGCTGGGTGGCGCCGGAGGCGCTCGCCGAGGTGATCTTGTTTCTGGCCTCCGACGCCGCGCGCGCGATACACGGTGCGGCGATTCCCGTGACCGGCCTCGTCTGATGGATTCCGAGACATGACCGAAGTCTTCATCTGCGATGCCGTTCGCACGCCGTTCGGGCGCTATGGCGGCGCGCTCTCTTCGATCCGCACGGACGATCTCGCGACGCTTCCGATCAAGGCGCTCATGGAGCGCAACCCTGCGGTCGACTGGGATGCCGTCGACGACGTGATCTACGGCTGCGTCAACCAGGCCGGAGAAGACAACCGCAACGTCGCGCGCATGGCGCTGCTTCTCGCCGGATTGCCGCAGACGGTGTCGGGCGCCACCGTGAACCGCCTGTGCGGCTCGAGCCTTGATGCGGTGGGCACCGCCGCGCGGGCGATCCGCTGCGGCGAAACTCAATTGATGATCGCAGGGGGCGTGGAGAGCATGTCGCGAGCCCCTTTTGTCGTCCCCAAGGCGGACAGCGCGTTTTCGCGCGCGGCGAAAATCGAGGATACGACCATCGGCTGGCGGTTCGTCAACCCGCTGATGAAATCGAAGTACGGCATCGATTCGATGCCGGAGACCGCCGAAAACGTCGCCGAAGAATTCAAGGTGGGGCGGGCTGAGCAGGACGCGTTTGCTCTCAGAAGCCAGCAACGCTGGGCAGCCGCGCAGGCCAAGGGGTTCTATCGCGGCGAGATCATCCCGGTCTCGGTTCCGGCGAAGAAAGGAGCGGCGACCCTCGTGAATCGCGACGAGCACCCGAGGCCAGACGCGACGCTCGATGGACTTGCAAAGCTCAAGGGTGTTGTCAAGTCGGAGGGAACGGTGACGGCAGGAAACGCTTCAGGCGTCAACGACGGCGCCTGCGCGATGATTCTCGCTTCCGGCGCTGCCGCGAAAAAGCACAAACTCGAGCCCAGGGCGCGCGTCCTCGGCATGGCGACGGCGGGCGTCGCCCCGCGCATCATGGGTGTGGGCCCTGCGCCCGCGACCAGGAAAGTGCTGGAGAAAACCGGGCTGAAGCTATCGCAGATGGAAGTGATCGAACTGAACGAGGCGTTTGCCGCGCAGGCGCTTGCCGTGACGCGCGACCTGGGGCTTCCCGACGACGCCGCGCATGTGAATCCCAACGGCGGCGCGATCGCGATCGGCCATCCGCTCGGCGCATCTGGCGCGCGCCTCGTTACTACGGCGACGTATCAGCTCCAGGCGATCAGGGGCCGCTATGCCTTGTGCACCATGTGCATCGGCGTAGGGCAGGGGATTGCTCTGGTCATCGAACGGGTTTGAGCTTCCTAATGCGCGACGCTCTTGACGATGTAGCCGCCCGATTTTTCGTCCCGCTCGAGCTGCAACATCTTGCGCAACTCGGCTTCGTCGAGGAGCTTTGAGAACGACGAGAAACCGTAATAGGACTCGTTGAAGCCGGGGTTGCGGCGCTTCAGCGCCTGCTTCACCATCGATGCCCAGATCTTCTCCTCGGCGCCGCGCTCGTCGATGAGCGCCTCGACCGTCTGCATCACGAGCTCCAGCGCCTTCTCGGTCTTGTCCTCGCCGTCTTTCGGAGCGCCTTCCCCGCTTGCGGCGGGCTTCGCCTGCGGCTTCTTCTTCGGCTGCCGGTGCCCTGGTTTTTCCCGCACCAGATCGTCGTAGAAGATGAACTCGTCGCAGTTCGCCACGAGCAGGTCCGAGCTCGAGTTCTTCACGCCCACCCCGATCACGGTCTTGTCGTTCTCGCGCAGCTTCGAGACGAGCGGCGAGAAATCGGAATCGCCGCTGATGATGACGAAAGTGTCGACGTGCGACTTGGTGTAGCAAAGATCCAGCGCATCCACCACCATGCGGATGTCGGCCGAATTCTTTCCCGACATGCGCACATGCGGGATTTCGATGAGCTCGAACGACGCTTCATGCATGTCGGATTTGAACTCCTTGTACCGTTCCCAATCGCAATAGGCCTTCTTCAGCACGATGCTCCCCTTCAGGAGCAGACGCTCGAGGACCTTGTTGATGTCGAACTTGGCGTACTTCGCGTCGCGCACGCCGAGCGCGACGTTCTCGAAGTCGCAGAAAAGCGCCATGTTTACGGTGTCGCTCGATGCGCTCATTTCGGGTCCTTGGACATGGCGGAGGCGGTATTATCCCATTCCCCGTCCAGACCATGACGGGAAAGGGTTGAAGTCCCGGCTTTCTCGGACTAGCATCGGTGTTTCGGGGGCAAGCAAATGCATACTGAAGTTCACGTTCACGGCACGGTGTTGTTGAAAAGCGGCGTCAGCCAGACTGACATCGAGCTGGCGCTTAGACACTGGTTCGATTACGTCGACGTGGATGGCCTCGCCGATGCGCGCAGCGCCCATCAGGACGAGCCCGGCATCGTGTTCGACAGGCGTCGGCGCTCGCTCGACATCTGTTGGACCGGGTACGTCGGGCGCAATTTCCAGCATTCGCTCGAGGGGGCGTTCGAATCGCTGTCGCCCTACTCCGAGGAGGCGGCGGCGGTCGAGGTTAGCTACTACCAGGAGGACGGCCAAGACGAGCACAGCTGGGTGTTCGTCGGGCCCACGCCCGAGTCGATCCGCGACATGCAGCGGCGGCGCATGATCGACGATCTTTCGGCCCTCCTCGCGCGTCATTTCGGCGACGCCGAAATCGGCGAGGTGACCGCGTTAGTCAATCAGATGTTCGCCCGCCGCGCCTCCGACGCGCCGCAGGACCGGACTCAGGTCCGTTCCGGCGGTGTTTCCGGAAAAAAGCACCTGCACTAGAAGTCTCCGACGGAAGCGGGTCCGCGCTGTACAGGGCGGGCTTCCAGCTTTTTCATCGGAACCTCTTGATTTCCTAATGTATTACATTCACTTTACACCGTAACATGTTAATTTTCATGTCTTTATTTTATGTCATGCAGTTTCTAGAAAAGCCATCTTAAGTCCCTGTTGTAGCTAAAAATTTCATCAATTTCAGGCTTGACCGGCTCTCCTGTTTCCTCTAGAGTGGTAGGAAGTAGATTTTAGTGGGGAACTGTGGCGTTCCATTTCGCCACTCGAAAGGGGACCGTTGTTTCAAGGGGCGACAGAGCTGAGTCTCGACGCCAAGGGAAGGCTTGCTGTGCCTACCCGGCATCGGGACGCCTTGTTATCGGGAGGGCGCGCGGTGGTTCTCACCGCTCACCCCGATAGCTGTCTGCTTCTCTACCCACGCGTCGCCTGGGAACCGATCGGCGCCAAAGTTCAGGCGCTCTCCAGCTTCAACGAGCAAGCGCGTTGGTGGCAGCGGCTGCTGGTCGGCTTCGCCGAAGAGCTGGAGCTCGATGCTCAAGGGCGCATCCTCGTGTCGCCCGCGCTGCGCAAATTCGCCGGACTGAAAAAAGACGTGATGCTGGTGGGGCAAGGAAGTCACTTCGAGATCTGGGACATTCCGGCCTGGGACGAGCGTCTTGCGCGGGGTCTCACGCAAGTGGGCACTGACCCGCCACCGGGCACCGAAAACTTCTCGCTGTGAGCGCCGATGCGCACGTTCCCGTTCTCCTCCGCCCGGCAGTCGATGCGCTCGAGATCGAATCACGGCACGACGGCACGTTCGTGGACGCGACATTCGGCAGAGGCGGTCACAGCCGGCTGATTCTGGAGCGGCTAGGGCCCCGAGGTCGGCTGATCGGGATGGACCGGGATCCGGAGGCGATCGCGGTTGCGCGTGGGATACGCGACCCGCGTTTTACGCCAGTCCATGCGCGATTCAGCGAATTGCAGGCGAGGCTGGCCGCGCTGCGCGCGGGCGGTGTCGATGGGGTGCTGTTTGATTTAGGCGTGTCCTCGCCTCAGCTTGACGACCCGGGGCGCGGCTTCAGTTTCCGGTCTGACGGGCCGCTCGACATGCGCATGGACCCGACGCGTGGCCAAAGCGCGTCCGAGTGGCTCGCACTGGCGGACGAGGCCGAGATCAGAGAGGTGCTCAGAGGATATGGCGAAGAACGGTTTGCTAAACAGATTGCAAAGACGATTGTTGCTGCTAGGCGAAGAGGGCCTGTCCGGCGGACCGGGGAACTTGCCGCTCTCGTGGCTGCGTCCACCCGGACGCGTGAACCGGGGCAGGATCCGGCGACGCGGACGTTTCAAGCTCTACGGATTCACGTCAATCAGGAGCTTGAGGAGTTGTCGCTAGCGCTGCCGCAAGCGCTCGCCGCACTCGATTCCCATGGACGCCTCGTCGTGATCAGCTTCCATTCACTCGAAGACCGCATCGTAAAGAACTTCATGCGCGGCGCGGCGCGGCCGGCCTTGCCCGAACGTCTACCCGTGAGAGCCCGGGAGCTGCCGCCTCCGAAGCTGCGCATCCTCGGTCGGCCGGCAAGGCCCGGTGCCGAGGAAGTCAGGGCCAATCCTCGCGCGAGGAGCGCGGTGCTGCGCGTCGCCGAGAAGCTTCCTTCAAGCCCGCCATGACCCGCTTGACCTTGCTCCTCGTGGTTGTACTGACCGCGTGCGCCCTGGGCTTGGTGACCTCGCAGCACCGGGCACGCACGCTTTTTAGCGAGCTCGAGCAGGAGCAGGAACGTTCACACCAGCTCGGAGTCGAATACGGTCAGCTGCAGCTCGAAGCAAGCACGTGGGCGGTGCACGCACGCGTCGAACGCATCGCCAGCCGCCAGCTGCACATGCGGGTCCCCGACGCGAAACGCCTCCAGATCGTACGGCCGCAGGAGACGGCGAAATGAACTTCGCCGCCAGTCCGGTTCTCGCGCTCACCCTGCCTACCTGGCGCTCGAGACTCCTGCTCTACGTCTTCATCGCATGTTTTGCCGTGCTGCTAGGCCGCGCCGTCTACCTGCAGGGCTTGAACAACGATTTTCTTCAGGCGAAAGGCGAGTCGCGCTACAGCCGAGTTATAGAAATTCCGGCAAACCGCGGCCGCATCCTGGACCGCAACGGCGAGGCACTCGCCATCAGCACTCCAGTGAAATCAATCTGGGCGATTCCCGGCGAAGTGCATCCAAGCGAACGGCAGCTTGCGCGTCTTGGGGCATTGCTCGAGATGTCGCCGAGGGAAATCGAAAAACGCTTCGCCGACACCGGCCGGGACTTTGTTTTCCTCAAACGGCAGATCCCGCCGGAAGTGGCAGAACGCATTGCGGGCCTGCACATCCCCGGGCTATTCCAGAACCGCGAGTACCGGCGCTACTACCCGAGTGGCGAAGTCACTGCGCACGTGCTCGGATTCACGGGCGTGGACGACATTGGCCAGGAGGGCGTCGAACTCGCGTTTCAGGACGGGCTCGCCGGCAAGCCGGGCAGCCGCCGGGTGATCAAGGACCGACTCGGCCAGACGGTCGAGGACGTCGAGTCGATCAAGGCCGCGCAGGACGGGCACGACCTCGCTCTTGCTTTGGATGCTCGCATCCAGAACCTCGCCTTCACCGAGTTGAAAGCCGCGGTCGCTCAGCACCGCGCGAAGGCAGGAGGCGTTGTCGTGCTCGATGCCGACACGGGCGAGCTGCTCGCACTGGCGAATTTTCCGACGTACAACCCGAACAATCGCAACAGGCTCGCCGGCGCGCGGCTTCGCAACCGCACGTTGACCGATACCTTCGAACCCGGTTCGACGCTCAAACCCTTTACGGTCGCACTCGCTCTGGAAGGGGGGCGGGTGAGGCCGGATTCCGTGATCCAGATCGCGCCTGGAAGCTTGAGCATCGGGGCGTCCACCATCCACGACGCCCATTTCGAGGGCCCGCTCACGGTGGCACAGGTCATCCAGAAATCCTCCAACGTAGGCGCGGCGAAGATCGCGCTCGCACTCTCTGCCGAGTCGATGTGGGAAATGTTCCGGGACGTGGGCTTCGGCGCTGCGCCCGGCCTCGGTTTTCCCGGAGAGGCTGCCGGAAAGCTCCGGCCGTACCGGAGCTGGCGACCGATCGAGCAGGCGACGATGTCCTACGGGCACGGCATATCGGTCTCGCTCGTGCAGCTCGCGCGCGCCTACAGCGTCTTCGCGCGCGACGGGGAGGTGGTTCCGCTCTCCATG
>VBCT01000077.1 GCA_005882235.1 Betaproteobacteria bacterium | reverse complement strand
AGAACAGCAGCTGCTCGCCGACTCGGTGCGGCGCTTCATCCGCAAGGACTACGACTTCGAATCGCGCAGGAAGATCGTCGCCTCGGCCGAGGGATGGAGCGGGAAGGCATGGGGCACCTTCGCCGAGATGGGGCTGCTTGGGCTGCCGTTCTCGCCGGACTACGGCGGGTTCGGCGGCGGCGCGGTCGACCTGATGAGCGTCATGGAATTGTTCGGAGAGGCGCTGGTGGTCGAGCCTTATCTCGCTACCGTCGGCCTCGGGGCGCAGTTCGTCGCTCGGGCGGGCACTGCGGCGCAGAAAAACCGCATTCTGCCGCAGGTCGTCGAGGGCAAGCTGAAAATGGCGTTTGCGCAGACCGAGAAGGATGCGCGCTACAACCTCGCGCAGGTCGCGGCGACGGCGAGGAAAGCGGGCGGGGGCTGGCAGCTCGACGGCGGGAAATGCGCGGTGATCGGCGCGCCGATTGCCGAGATGCTCGTCGTCTCGGCACGTTCCGCGGACACGGGCGGAATCAGCCTGTTCCTGGTGGAGCGCGAGGCGAAAGGCGTCGCGCTCAAGCCCTACCGCACCGTGGACGAGTTGCGCGCCGCGGATATTTCCCTCAAGGGCGTGACGGTTGGGGCCGATGCACTGCTTGGGAAGGAAGGCGGAGCGCTGGCGCTCATCGAGGAAGTCGTGGACTACGCCACCGCGCTCTTGTGCGCCGAGGCGGTCGGCGCGATCAAGTACGCGAACGACGCCACACTCGAATACCTGAAGACGCGCAAGCAGTTCGGGGTACCGATCGGCATGTTCCAGGCGCTGCAGCACCGCATGGTGGACATGGTGATCAGCTACGAGCAGGCGAAATCCATGGCCTGCCTCGCCTGCACCAAGGCGGACGCGGCGTCCGACGCCCGCGAGCGCGCCCGCTCGATCTCGGCGGCGAAGATCAAGATCGCGGACGCCTGCCGGCACGTCAGCCAGGAAGCCGTGCAGCTGCATGGCGCCATGGGCATGACCGATGAGTTGAAAGTGAGCCACAGCTTCCGGCGCCTCACCATGATCGCGCAGCAGTTCGGCGACGCCGATCACCACCTCGAGCGTTTCGCGCAGGCCTGAGATCGGTCTCTTTCTCCCGGCGCGTCGGTCGCGAAACGCGATGAACGAGAAAAATGTACAGGTATTGCTGGCTCGCCGGCCGAAGGACGCACCGCTGGAGAGCGATTTTCACATCGTCGAGACTGCGGTCCCCGGCATCCGCGACGGGCAATTTCTCGTCCACAACCATTATCTTTCGCTCGATCCCTACATGCGCGGACGCATGAACGATGCGAAATCGTATGCCAAACCGGTCGGAATCGGCGAGGTGATGGAAGGCGAGGCGGCGGGCGAAGTCATCGCGTCGCGGCACACCGGCTTCAAGCCGGGCGACAAAGTGGTCGCGCGTACCGGGTGGCAGGCGTACGGTGTGAGCGACGGCACGAACGTGCGCAAGATCGAAAGCACCGACATCCCGATCTCGGCGTATCTCGGCGTCGTCGGCATGCCGGGCCGCACCGCGCACATCGGTCTCCTCGACATCGGCCAGCCCAAGAGCGGCGAAACCGTGGTCGTGTCCGCCGCCTCGGGCGCGGTCGGAAGCGTGGTCGGGCAGATCGCGAAGATCAAGGGCTGCCGTGCGGTCGGCATCGCCGGCGGACGCGAAAAGTGCCGCTACGTCGTCGAGGAGCTCGGCTTCGACGCGTGCGTGGACTACAAGGCGGGCCGGCCGGCGGATGATCTGGCCCACGCGACGCCGAAGGGCATCGACATCTATTTCGAGTGCGTCGGGGGCGAGATCCTCGACACCGTGCTGCGGCGCTTGAACCCGTTTGCCCGTATCCCCTTGTGCGGGCTCGTTTCGCAATACAACCTGAGCGAGCCCTACGGCCTGAAAAACATCGGGGCCCTCTTGACGAACCGCGTGAAGTTGCAGGGGTTCATCGTTTCGGATCATGCAGCGCGCCACCCGGCCGCGAACAAGGATCTCGAGCAATGGCTGCGGGAGGGGCGGCTCAAGTACCGGGAAAGCGTGGTCGAGGGATTGCGCAATGCGCCCCAGGCCTTCATCGGCCTGCTGAGCGGCAAGAATTTCGGCAAGCAGCTGATCAAGCTCATCTAGCGCCGGCCCGGCGGATACTGCTATCGTCTCTAGGAATTATCGGAGGAGGGAGAAGCCATGTCCGACCGTCATCTCGCCTACTGGCCCAAAAACGTGCCGCGACATCTCGTGATACCGGAGACGAACGTCTTTTACAATCTCGAGGTTTCGGCCCATCGCCATCCGAAGAAACCGTATTTGATCTACTACGATACCTCGATCACCTTCCCCGAGCTGAAAGACGAAGCCGAGCGCATGGCCGGGTTCCTCGAGCGCGAATGCGGCGTAAAGAAGGGCGATCGCGTGCTGCTCTTCATGCAGAACAGCCCGCAGTTCGTCATTGCGTACTACGCCATCATGCGCGCCAACGCGGTGGTGGTGCCGATCAATACGATGAACCTGACGAACGAGCTGCGCCAGTATGTCCTCGACAGCGACGCCGAGACCGCGCTCGTCGCCCAGGAGCTCTATCCGCAGGTGAAGCCGCTGATCGGCCGGGAGTTGAAACGCGTCATCGTCGCGGCGTACTCGGACTATTTGAAACAAGCGACCGATCTGCGCATCCCGGAGCTCGTCGCGGCGCCGCGCCAGCCCATCGGCGATCCCGGGGTGGCGCTATGGAGCGACGCCATGGCGCGCAACCTCCGCCCCGGCCCGATCACCGCCCGCCCCGACGATCTCTGCGTCATGCCCTACACCTCCGGTACCACCGGCCGTCCCAGGGGATGCATGCACACGCATCGCACCGTGATGTACACGCTGGTTGCGGGAGTGCATTGGTTCGGCCCCGACCCCAGCCAGTCGACGCTGGCGGTGTTGCCGTTTTTCCACGTGACCGGCATGCAGGGCAGCATGAACGGGACGATCTACTCGGGCAACAGCATCGTCCTGCTGCCGCGCTGGGATCGCGAAGTGGCGGCGCAGCTAATCCAGCGCTACAGGATCACCGCGTGGCAATGCATACCGACGATGGTGGTGGATTTTCTCGCCAATCCCAAAGTCTTAGACTACGACCTCAAGAGTCTCGAACGCTTGAGCGGCGGGGGCGCGGCCATGCCCGAGGCCGTCGCCAAGCGGCTGCAAGACAAATTCAATATCGAGTTCGTCGAGGGCTATGGGCTCACGGAAACGATGG
>VBCT01000076.1 GCA_005882235.1 Betaproteobacteria bacterium | reverse complement strand
CTTGCTCGGCGTGGGATCGGGCGGCGCCTTCGGCGGCGGCAACACCACCCTCGGTCGTATCGGCGTCGGCTATATCTACACCGATTGGATTCCGCAGATCACCTATACCTCGCCGAAGTCCGGCGGCTTCCAGTATTCAGCCGGCTTGTTCCAGGGCATGGACGTTGTGCCGTCGGCAAGTACTCCTGTGAACAGCGCCGCGCTGACGCAACACGAGCAACCCGGTCTTCAGGCCAAGGGGAGCTACGAATGGAAGGGAACCGTCGGCGGCAAGGCCTGGGCGAGCGCGTTGAGCCAAAAAGTCAAAAGCCGCGGCGCGCCGACTGATACCGCGCCTGCAGGCTCGAGCGTTTCGAGTCAGGCGTTCGATCTCGGTGCCAAGGTGAATGTCGCCGACTTCGAAGGCGTGCTGTATGCCTACAGCGGCGACGGGGTCGGCACGACGGCGATCGGCTTCGACGCTGCCGCAGTCGTGGGCGCTACGCTGGAAAAGCGCAAGTCGAAGGGCGGGTATTTGCAGGGAACCTACAAGTTCGGGAAGTTCAAGCCGGGGGTGAGCTACGGCGAGAGCCGCCTGGATCTGGCTTCAAACGAGTCGGCTGGAACGAACCCCACCTTGGTGAAAAAGAACAAATCGTTGGTCGCGGGCCTGTACTACAGCCTCACCCAGAGCTTGAATCTGGTGGGTGAATACATCAGCACGAAATCCGAAAACCAGGCCGGTGGCGACCACAAGGATAGCGTCATCGCCCTGGGTGCGATTCTTTTCTTCTGAAAACAGCCGGGCGGCGGGCCGCATTTGCGGCCCGCCCCTTCCCTGGGGGGTCAGTGCAGCGGCTTCTTGACCGGCCATTTGATGTGCAGCCGATGCATTTTCCGGTAGAGCGTGTTGCGGCCGACGCCGAGCTTGCGCGCGACGTGGCTGATGTTGCCATGCTCGAGATCCAGCTCCCGGAGCAACGCCTCGCGCTCCGCTCTTCCGAGCGGATTGAGCGAGTCGATCTCGGGCGCAGGCGCCGTCGGCTGCGGGCGGAGACGGTAGTCGGAAGGCAGATCGGCTAGTTCGAGCAAATCGCTCGTGCGGAGCGCAATCATCGCGCGCAGCACGTTGCGCAATTGGCGGACGTTGCCCGGCCATTGATCGGTGCAGAGCGTGTCGATCAGATTCTCGCTCAACGCTGCCTTCGGCGCAGCGGCCGCTTCTTGGGCGAAGACATGTCGGATGAGCGCGCGCTTGTCCGCCCGATCGGCGAGCCGCGGCAGCGTCAGCATGAGGCCCTGCAGCCGATAGAAGAGATCCTCGCGAAACTCGCCGCGCCGGATTTTCTCCTCCAGCTTGCGGTGTGTCGCGCTCACCAGTCGGATGTCGACCTTGATCGGCGCTTTGGCACCCGGCGCGATCACCTCGCGCTCCTCCAACACGTGCAGCAGTCGAGCCTGGAGCGCAGACGGCAAGTCGCCGATCTCGTCCAAGAACAACGTGCCGCCGTCCGCCTGTACGATTTTGCCGGGCTGGCCCTCGGCGGTTGCAGCGGCGATCCCTCCTGGACGACACCCGAACAGCTCGATCTGAATCTCGGCTTCGGGCATCGACGCGCAGTTGACCGCGACGAAGGGCTTGTCGGAGCGCTCGCTTGCGGCGTGCAGGGCGCGCGCGAAAAGCTCCTTGCCGGTTCCCGTTTCGCCGAGCAGCAGAATCGGGATGTCGTGTGGTAGGACCCTTTTCGCCGCTTCGATATTGCGCGCCATCAACGGGTCGCCGAAGTCCAGCTCATCGAGAGCGCTGCGGTTCGCGGTCGGGGTCGAAGGCTCGCCGCGCAACGCAACGTGCGTCACGCCGGGGCCCCGCCGCTCAGACTCGGGGCCATACGCGACGGCGAAGAAGCGACTGCCGTGACGCGCCTCGTAGATCGGCAGCGGGTGAAACGATTGCTTGTGGCTGCGCTGGATCAAAGTAGGCAGCGAGACGTTGAACACGCGCTCGAGCGGTGCATTGACGAGGTCGTGCGCGCTCTTGCAGCCGAGCTGAAAGAGGGCGTTGCGGTCCGCCGCCGTGATCGCGCCGGCACGGTCGAGCGCGATGATCCCTTCGCTCCACATGCCGACGAGTTCCGGTCGGCTGTGGAAGCGCACGACGAAGGCGTCGCGGAAGCGGTGGAGGAACAAACGGTTTTCGATCATTTGCGCCGACATGTTCACGAGCACGAGGGTGTGTTGTTGCGCGCGATCCGACTCTCCGGAGGCGTCCAGCACCGCGACGAGTTCGCCGCGGGGATCGAAAACCGGCGCGGCGCAACAAGTCAGTCCGGTATTGCGGGTGAGGAAGTGCTGCTCGCGGTGGACGATGACGGGCGCCCGCTCGAGCAGGCACGTCCCCATGCCGTTGGTGCCGCCGTGCCGCTCGCTCCAAGCCGCGCCCGGCACGAGTCCGGTGCGCGACGCCGCGCGCTTGAAGCTCGGGTCGCCATAGTAGGAAAGCAAGACGCCATCGCGATCGGTGAGAATGATCGAGTAACCTGAGCCTGCGAGCTGCTGGTAAAGGTTCGCCATTTCGACGTCAGCGAAAGAAACAAGCTCGAGGTTCTGTTCCTTGCGGGCCAGGAGATCCTGACGCGAAACCACTACGGGATCTGCACCGGAGTCGGGATTCAAGCCATACTCGTTGAGACAGCGCAGCCAGGAACGCTTCACATACTCAGGCGCGCTTGGGCCCTCATTGCGCGACCTACCCCGGACGACTGAGTCGATGAGACGAACGCGAGTACCGGTTGGATGGAGCATGACCCTCTCCTTCGTGACTAGCGGGGAGCCTTGCGTCAGGGTGTGTCTGTGGCGTTGCCTCGGGTGGCGGCAATTATGCCACGCGTCCGCACCCGAACGTTTGAGCGCGGTGCAGGCGAAGGGAGGGTTGGGCAGTTGCCCATCTTGCTTGTGGACCGTCCGAGCTATTGTATTCTGGAGCGGAGACTGCGCGCGGGCGCGGCGCGAGCCGCGCCGTGAAACCGCGTGCTAGCATCGAGCCTCGTGCAGATTGCACTTTAGGATCAAGGAGGCAGTATGTCGTCGACCCGCCGAGTCGCGCTTTCCTTGGCGCTAGCGATGGCGCCCGGTGCCGCTTGGGCACAGGGTGCAGGGGCCACGGGCTATCCCACCGTAGACCGGGTCGAGTTCGTCCTTGAATGCATGCAGAAGAACGGCGGCAAGCAAGAGTTCCTCTACAAGTGCGCATGCCTGGTCGACGAGATCGCCCGAGCGTATACCTACGACGATTTCGTGGAAGCCTCGACCGCAGCGCGCTATCAGAGCCTCGCCGGCGAACGCGGCGGCGTGTTCCGCGATCCGCCGCAGGTGCGAGAAACGGCAAAGCGCTATCTGCAAACCCAGGGCGACGCGATGAAGCACTGCGGCGTGCCGCGCTAGCCCGAGCACACGCTTGCGGCGGCGCAGCATGGCTCCTGCGGCGCTACCTCGGCCTGAGTACTCCCCGCGCGCGCGTGACTCCCATTTTTTTTGCCACGGCGAACTCCTCGACTGTTCGCTTTTGGAACAGTAAGGGGCAGTGCGCGTTCTGTGCGGAAAAGCGTCCTCGCGAGAGGTGCATTTTCCCCGGCGCGGGTATAAAGTTTAAGAAGAAATGCGCAGCGTCCTTTGTTCGCGGCGTAAGTGTTATGCGGCGCATCCATCAGCATACAAAGGAGGAAATCCAGATGGCATCAAAACGCACGTACACGTGGGGCATTCTGCTCGGCCTCGCTGCTCTTCCGGGGCTCGCGTTCGCCAATCAGGAAGTCATCAAGCTCACCCAGGACTCCAAGAACTGGGCGATGCAGGCGGGCAACATGCAGAACCAGCGCTACAGCGCGCTCAAGCAGATCAACAAGGAAAACGTCAAGAACCTGCGCGTCGCCTGGACCTTCTCCACCGGCGTCTTACGCGGCCACGAAGGCGGTCCGTTGGTGATCGGCGACATGCTGTACATCCACAGCCCGTTCCCTAACAAGGTGTTCGCCATCAGCCTCGCCGATCAGCAGATCAAGTGGAAGTACGAGCCGAGGCAGGACCCGACGGTGATTCCCGTGATGTGCTGCGACACCGTCAACCGCGGCCTCGCATACGCCGACGGCAAGATTTTCCTGCAGCAGGCCGACACCAATCTCGTCGCGCTCGACGCCAAGACCGGCAAAGAGATGTGGAAGGTCAAGAACGGCGATCCCAAGAAGGGTGAAACGAACACCAACGCCCCGCACGTTTTCAAGGACAAGGTGATCACCGGCATTTCGGGAGGCGAGTTCGGCGTTCGCGGTTTCGTCGCCGCCTATGACATCAAGAGCGGCAGGCAGGTGTGGAAAGCCTACAGCACCGGGCCCGACGCCGAGATGCTCATGGATCCGGACAAGACCATGACCTGGACCGACGGCAAGATGGCGCCGGTCGGCAGGGACTCGTCGCTGAAGAGCTGGCAGGGCGATCAGTGGAAGATCGGGGGCGGCACGACCTGGGGCTGGTACAGCTACGACCCGAAGCTCAACCTGATGTATTACGGCTCGGGCAACCCCAGCACCTGGAACCCGGTGCAACGCCCCGGCGACAACAAGTGGTCGATGACGATCTGGGCGCGTGACGTCGACACCGGTCAGGCGAAGTGGGTGTACCAGATGACGCCGCACGACGAGTGGGATTTCGACGGCGTGAACGAGATGATCCTGGCCGACGGCGTCAACGTGAAGGGCAAACCGCGCAACGTCCTGGTGCATTTCGACCGCAACGGCTTCGGCTACACGCTGGATCGCGTCACGGGCCAGCTGCTGGTCGCCGAGAAATACGATCCAAAGGTGAACTGGGCGACGCACGTCGACATGAAGACCGGCCGCCCGCAGGTCGTCGCCAAGTACAGCACGCAGGCGCAAGGCGCGGACGTGAACACCAAGCAGATCTGCCCAGCGGCGCTCGGCACCAAGGACCAGCAGCCGGCTGCATACAATCCGGCGAACAAGATGTTCTACGTGCCGACCAATCACGTGTGCATGGACTACGAGCCGTTCAAGGTCGAGTACACGGCCGGTCAGCCGTACGTGGGCGCGACGCTGTCGATGTTCCCGGCGCCGGGCAGTCACGGCGGCATGGGCAACTTCATCATGTGGGACGCCGGCACCGGCAAGATCGTGAAGTCGAAGGCCGAAAAGTTCTCGGTCTGGAGCGGCGCGCTCGTCACGGCAGGTGGCATCGCCTGCTACGGGACGCTCGAGGGCTACGTGAAGTGCGTCGACGCCAGCAACATCAGCAAGGAGCTGTACAAGTTCAAGACGCCCTCCGGCATCATCGGCAACCTGAACACCTGGCAGTACAAGGGCAAGCAGTATATCGGTGTGCTCTCGGGTATCGGCGGTTGGGCCGGTATCGGTCTTGCCGCGGGGCTCGAGAAGGACACCGACGGCCTGGGCGCGGTGGGGGGCTACAAGGAGCTGAAGAACTACACCGAGCTCGGCGGCGTCCTCACTGTCTTCGTTTTGCCGTAAGACTCATAGCATCGAGCGTTAGGAGGCTGACATCCTTCGGGGTGTCAGCCTTTTTAATCTCGTAGAGGTTGCTGAGCATGAAAGACACGCAATTCATCGCCGGGATCGCATTCGCGCTCGCCGCGCTTGCACCGGGCTACGCCGTCGCGGCCGATGACACGCCCTACGAAGTCGCCGGCGGCAACAAGGTCGACAAGATCACGCTCGAGGGCTGGCGCACCTGGCGTGCGCTCGCCTGCGAGCGCTGTCATGGCGCGCGGCAGGAAGGCTTGGTCGGGCCGCCTCTGGTCGAGAGCCTGAAGCGGCTCTCCAAAGAGGAGTTCAAGCAAACGATGATGAAGGGACGCCCGGAGAAGGGCATGCCCAACTTCGACGGCAGCAAAATGGTCACGGAAAACCTCGACGGACTCTACGGGTATTTGAAGGGCCGCTCCGACGGCGCCATTCAGCCCGGCCGTCTCGAAGAGCTGAAATGAGCCTCTCCCGGCACGCCATCGTGCTCGCCATGGCGGCCGCCTTATTGCTTCCGCGGTTGCCGAGCGCCGCCGAATGGCCCGGCTACGAAAAGCTGACGCGCGAACAAGTCATCGCGGCGTTGGCTAGAGCTTCGGCTTCCGCCCCGGTCGATTTGTATTCCAAGAACCTCTCCGGGCTGGATTTGTCAGGCATCGATTTCAAGGGAGCGAATCTCGCGGCGGCGATCCTGAACCGCAGCAACCTTGCGAGCGCCAACCTCTCGCGGTGCAACCTCACGGTCAGCTTTGCCGAAGGCACGAACCTGACCAAGGCCAATCTGCAGGGCGCGATGATGTTCTCGATGCAGCTTCAAGGCGCCGACCTGAGGGGAGCGAACCTTTCGGGCGCGCGCTTGATCGGCGATCTGAGAAGGGCGAATCTCGAGCAGGCCGTGCTCGCCAAGGTGGATGGCGCAGCGGACATGAAGAACCAGTCGATGGGGCTCATGCGGGCGAATATCCTCTCGGCTAACCTGAGAGGCGCGGATCTTTCCGGGTCTGATTTCTCCCGCGCCGATTTCAGCTTCTCAGACCTTTCAGGCGCCAACCTGGCCGGCGCCAAACTGAGCGGGGCCGAGTTCAGCGGCACCGATATGCGCGGCGCCAACCTCGCCGGTGCCGATTTGAGCGGGTCGAATTTCATCGACACGGATTTCACCGGCGCCAATCTCGCCGATGCGAATTTCACCGCCGCCACCTTTCGCAGCGTAAGAGGGATCGACCGCGCGAAGACGCAAGGAGCGCGCGGGCTCCCGCCCCGTACGAGATGACCCGAAAGACCTCCGAGCACATCGCAAGCCTCGTCGTCATAGCGGCGGGTCTGCTGCTGTCGCTCGGCGCATCGGCGCAGCAAAGCGAGACGGTCGGCGGCGACCGCGTGCTGCGCGTCTGCGAGGACCCGAACAACCTTCCATTCTCCAACCGCGCCGGCGAAGGCTTCGAGAACAAGATCGCCGACCTCTTGGCGCGCGAACTGGGATGGACGCTCGAGTACACGTGGTTCCCGCAGCGCATGGGGTTCATTCGCAACACGCTGCGCGGGCGCGATCCCGATTCCAACCGCTTCAAGTGCGACCTGGTATTGGGGGTGCCGGTCGGCTTCGAGCTTGCGTCCACCACCAAGCCCTACTATCGCTCGACTTACGCGCTCGTCTATGCGAAGGGAAAAGGGCTCGACAGCGTAACCGTTCCCGAGGGCTTGCTCAGGCTCGAGCCGTCGAAGCTGAAATCGCTCAAGCTCGGCGTATTCGGTCAATCGCCCGCGGCCGATTGGCTGCTCAAGCACCGCCTGTTCGATCAGGTCGTTTCCTATCAACGCCAGTCCGGCGATCCCGAGCGCTATCCGGGGGAGATCATCGAGAAGGACTTGGCGACCGGCGCGATCGATGTCGCGTTCGTATGGGGACCGATCGCCGGATACTTCGCGAAGAGCGCGACCTCCGCTACGGTGGCCGTCGTGCCTTTCCAGCCGGACCCGGAGATCCAGTTCGATTTCCGCATCGCGATGGGCGTGCGCTTCGGCGAGCGCGAGTGGAAGGACAGGATGGAGCGGCTGATCGACGCCAACCGCCCTCGCATTCAAGCGATCCTCGCCGCTTACGGCGTGCCGCAGCTGGATGACGAGGGCCGGATCATGACCGTTCCGGCCGATCCCTCGCTAACTCGCGACGCGAAGCCCGGAAAGTAGGCGCAATCGCGGATCTTGCTTGCCTGATTCATCACCGCGCGGCCCCGCCGCGTCGGTGGCCGGCGTAGTGTCCAAAAGGAGAAATCATCATGGCTAGTGTCAAGATACATCCAGCGGTCGACGGCGGGCTGAAACCCGCGGCGAAGAACTTCGCCGGCGGGACGCTGTATTGCAACTGTTCGCAGAACAGGGTCGAGATATCGATCAAGGGGCAGTGCGCGCACAATCACGTGTGCGGCTGCACCAAGTGCTGGAAACCCAAAGGGGCGCTGTTCTCGCAGGTCGCCGTCGTGGGACGCGACAACTT
>VBCT01000026.1 GCA_005882235.1 Betaproteobacteria bacterium | reverse complement strand
TCACTTCGCCGATGGTCAAGTCGGGCCGCGCGGGCGACACGACCGGCCGAGCGGGACGCAGTCCCCGCTCGCCGTTCACGAGAGATCCCGCGACCCATGTGCGCCGCGCTTCGTTGACCGATTTCGCCCATTCGGCGAGCGTGGCGGAATCCCCGAGGTCATGACCCCTTGCAATGCGTCGTTGCGGCATGTGCAGCTCCGTTGGTAGGGCAATATCGCGCGGGCGCGGGCCCGCGTCGAGAAATTCGAAACCCGTGCCCAGCAAATCGTCAGATCGTTTCGCGCGTGCCGCCTGGCGCACATAGGAGCTGCTCGCCGAGTTTTCGAGCAAGCGGCGCACCAGGTAGGCAAACAGCTCGCGCTTCTCGCCGACGGGTGCATACGTGCGCACCGGCACATCCGGATGCGTAGCTGCGAGCGTGAGGTACAGCGCTCCTCCCATTCCGTGGAGGTGCTGGCACTCGAACCGCGCAGGGGCGGCGGAGGTGCCCCCGGGCCGACCGGCAAGCGCGAGCACGCACGCGAGCGTCACCGGGTTGTGCGTGGCGAACTGCGGATAGACGCTGTCCAGGGCGGCCGAGAGACGCCGGACGCAGGCGAGATAGGACAGGTCGGTGAGCCGCTTGTCGGTAAATACCGGATAGCGCTCCAGCCCCAGCTCTTGCGCCCGCTTGACCTCGGCGTCCCAATAGGCGCCCTTCACCAGCCGCACGGCGATCGGCATGCCGCCGCGCTCGCGGCGGCGAGCGGCGATCTCCAGCAATGCATCCACCGTTTGCGGCGCGCGCGGCTGATAGGCCTGCACCGCGAGACCCAGCCCTCTCCAGCGTTCCAGCTCCGGATCCTCCGCCAGCGCCTCGAACAGATCGAGCTGAAGGGACAAGCTTTCCGATCCCTCGGCGTCGATCGTGAGCCCGATACCCGCCGCGGCAGCGCGGCCGGAGATTTGCTTCAGGCGATCGAGCAGCTCGCCACGAACCTGCGCATGGCTCGCTGCGTCGTAGCGAGGGTGAATGGAGGACAGCTTCACGGAAACTTCGAGGCGTTCGCGCAAACCTGCTTCGCGCGCGCCGACCGCCCGCTCCATGGCGCGGATCGCGTCCATAGTGCGCCGAAAATTGCGATCGGCGTCTTGAGCGGTGCGCGCGCCCTCCCCCAGCATGTCGAAGGAGAAGCGCCTTGGCGGCAGGGCGCGCGCGTCGTGCTCAGCGCGCCGCAGCGCCTCGGCGATGGTCTCCGCGTAGACAAATTGCCGCCCGATCGCATTCATTGCGAGACCGGCGAACGGCAGCGCGGCCGCGGCTCTCCAGCCGCGCAGTGCGGGGACGCGGTCTGCAAGCATTGCGATCCGGGAAGGCCGGTCGGGGATACGCGGCAAGGCTTCGGCGAGCCGGAAAAGCGAGTCGCCCGCCGGAGATCCCGGCGGAAATATCGCGAAGGCGCGCTGCACGTCGAACAGCGTCTCGCGCGAACCCACCGTCCTTGCCACCAGCTCGCGCGCAAGGGCTTCGGCCTGCGCTCTCCACGACGCGGTTTCGCCCAGTGCGGCGCGGAGGGCGCCGCTGTCGGGCGCCGCTGCGTCGAGTGCGACGTCGCGGGACCGCGGATGCGCCGTCGGCATGTCTTTCCCCGCCGACGCGCTTCCTCTAGCGCCCGCGCCAGCCGGGCTTGCGTTTCTGGATGAAGGCGTCTATCCCTTCGCCGGCATCCTCGAGCATCATGTTGCAGGCCATGCCCTCGGACGCAAGGGAATAGGCGTCCACCAGTCCTTTCTCCACCTGGTCGTAGAAGAATCGCTTGCCCAGGCTTACCACGGCGCCGCTGTGCGCGACGATCTTGCGGACGAGCCTGTCCACCTCGGCGTCGAGCTCGGCGAGCGGCGCGACCCGGTTCACCAGGCCCCAGGCCAACGCGGTCTCCGCGTCGATCAGGTCGCCGGTGAGGAGCATCTCGAGCGCGTGCTTGCGCGCGAGGTTGCGCGCGACACCCACGCCCGGCGTAGTGCAGAAGATGCCGCTCTTGATTCCGGGGAGCGCGAACTGGGCGACCTCGCTCGCCACCGCGAGGTCGCACATCGACACGAGCTGGCAGCCTGCGGCGACCGCGACGCCGTGCACGCGGGCGATCACGGGCTGAGGCAGCCGCACGAGCGACAGCATCATCTCGCTGCACTGCTCGAAAAGCGCCTTCTGCCAGACCTTGTCGGGATGCGAGCGCATCTCGCGAAGATCGTGCCCCGCGCAAAAGTGCTTGCCCGCGCCCGCCAGCACGATCACGCGAGCCGCCGTATCCCTGACGAGACGGTCGAGCTCGGTCTGCAGCGCAGAAAGCATCGCGGTCGAGAGCGGGTTCATGCGATCACCGCGGTTGAGCGTCAGCGTCGCCACGCCGTCCTCGTCCTCGCGCAGGACGTAGGGTGCTTCCAGTTCGGTTTTGGATGGAGCGTTCATGCGTCCTCCGTCACTCGATCGCCGCGGCCGATTTCGCCTGCTGCCGCAGCACGAATTTCTGGATCTTGCCCGTGGAGGTCTTCGGCAGCACGCTGAACACCACGTGGCGCGGCGCCTTGAAATGCGCGAGGTGGGCACGGCAGTGATCGACGATTTCCCTTTCCGTCACCTTCGCACCGGGCTTCACCTCGACGAAGGCGCAGGGCGTTTCGCCCCACCTGGGGTCGGGCTTCGCGACCACGGCCGCCGCGAGGACCGCCGGATGCCGGTAAAGCACGTCCTCGACCTCGAGCGAGGAGATGTTCTCGCCGCCCGAGATGATGATGTCCTTGGCGCGGTCCTTGATCTTGAGGTAGCCGTCGGGCTGCATCACCGCGAGGTCGCCCGACCGGAACCAACCGCCCGCGAAAGCGTCCTCGGTCGCCTTGCGGTTCTTCAGGTAGCCCTTCATGGTGATGTTTCCGCGGAACATGATCTCGCCCATGGTCTCGCCGTCCGCGGGAACGGGCTGCATCGACTGCGGATCCATCACCGTCAGGCCCTCTTCCATGAGATAGCGTACGCCCTGGCGACCGTTGCGCTCGGTGCGACTGCCTATATCGAGGCTCTTCCACTCCTCCTGCTTCGCGCACACGGTGGCCGGGCCGTAGACCTCGGTCAGACCGTATACGTGGGTGAGCTCCCAGCCCATGCGCTCCATGCCCTCGATCATGGCCGCGGGCGGCGCGGCGGCCGCGACCATGGCGTGCACTTTGTGCGCTATGCCCTCGCGCAGCGCGGGGTCCGCGTTGATCAGCGTCGAATGCACGACCGGCGCGCCGCAGTAATGCGTCACACCGTGCTCCCGTATCGCGTCGAAAACGAGCTTCGCTTCGACTTTGCGCAGGCATACGCTGGTGCCCGCATTGGCGGCCATGGTCCACGGGAAGCACCAGCCGTTGCAGTGGAACATGGGTAGGGTCCACAGATACACCGCGTGATGCGGCATGCCCCAGGTCACGATGTTGCAAATCGCATTCAGATAAGCGCCCCGGTGATGGTAGACCACGCCCTTGGGGTTGCCCGTAGTGCCCGAGGTATAGTTGAGCGAAATGGCGTTCCATTCATCGGCGGGCGGCTCCCACGGAAATTCCGGATCTCCCCCTGCGATGAAGCGTTCGTACTCCGCCTGACCGATGCGCTCGCCCGCGCCCGAGTATTCGGGATCGTCCACGTCGATCACGAACGGCTTGTCCTTGAGGGCAGCGAGCGCGCGCGCGACGGTGCCCGAGAACTCGCGGTCGGCGATCAGGACCTTGGCCCCGCCGTGCCCGAGCATGAAGGCGATCGCCTCGGCGTCGAGGCGCGTGTTCAGCGTGTTGATGACCGCCCCCGCCATGGGTACGCCGAAGTGGCACTCGAGCATTTCCGGGGTATTCGCGAGCATCGCCGCAACCGTGTCGCCGACGCCTATCCCCCGGCGCGCGAGCGCGGAGGCGAGCCGCCGGCAGCGCGCATAGGTCTCGGCCCACGTGGCGCGGCGTGCCCCGTGGATGACGGCGGTGCGGCTTGGATAGACATAAGCGGCCCGCTCGATAAATCCCAGCGGCGTCAGGGGCGCGTAGTTGGCCGGGTTCTTGTCGAGATCGAGCTCGTAGGGATTCGCCTTGTCCGCGCTCGACATCGCCGATCCCAGCCGTGCTCCGCGGTTCATTTTCATACCCGATCGAGCATCTCCACCGCGGTCTCGAAGCGGTGCCATACGCATTGCGCCTTGTTCTCGGCCTCGATGTCGGCGAGCAGGCGAGCATGCTCGGCGAGCTCTTCCGCGCTCGGCTGAAAGACGATGAGCGGGGGCCGCTCGCCCTCGGTCGCCGCAGCTCTCCCCAGGGCGGGGCGCGGTCGATCGAGTTCGATCGCGAGACTGTCCTGTCCTCGGGTCATCGCCAGATAGACCTCGGCGAGAAGCGCCGCGTCGAGCAGCGCACCGTGGAGGGTGCGGTGAGCGTGATCGATCTGATAGCGCTCGCACAGGGCGTCGAGGGAGTTTTTCTTCCCCGGGTGCAGCTCACGCGCGATCTTGAGAGAATCGACGACGCCCGCGCAGTGCGCTTCGATCGGCGGAAGTCCCAGCCTGCCCAGCTCGAGGTTGAGGAATTCGACGTCGAAAGCCGCGTTGTGGATCACCAGCTCCGCGCCCTGAATGTAGTCGAGGAACTCGGCCGCGATCTCGCGAAACTTGGGCTTGTCCTGGAGGAACTCGTGGTCGATGCCGTGCACCTTGAGCGCGCCTTCCTCGCTCTCGCGCTCGGGATTGATATAGCGGTGGAAGTGGTTTCCCGTGACGCGCCGGCTCAGGACCTCGATACAGCCCAATTCGATGATCCGGTCACCGAGACCCGCGTTGAGGCCCGTGGTTTCGGTGTCCAGGACGATACTTCGCATCGGCTCTAGCCCCTTCAGGCCGCAACCCGCGGCTCTGCCCGGTGAGAGTAGCGTCCCCGCGGAAATAAATCAAAGGTTTCGCAGATTCCTCTCCTTGCCGCCCCGCCGGTGGCCGGCAACGTGGGCGGAGATCAGCCGGCGAGCCACCCGGCGCACGAGCGAGCGCTTGGTGTCGAGGAGCCACAGCCGCGTCAGACCCATCAAAAAACTGCACGTTTCGACGGCAGCCACCGGCGGGCGCAGTCCGACCCGCAAGCGTCCGGCGCGCTGCGCGCTCCCGTAGGCCTGCGTGAGCTTGGAGATGAGCTCGGAACAACGCAAGCGCTGCAGCGCCAGTTCGCGTTCGAACTCGCCGACGTATTCGCATTTGAAACCCATGATCTGGAAGGTCTGGCGCACCGACGCGTCGCTCTCGAGCGCTTCCAGAATGCCGTGCAAGAAACGCTCGACTCCCGCAACGGGATCGGGCCTGTCGGCGCGCAGCAGCGCAAGATCGATCTGGTCGATCATGGGAACGGCCACCTGCTCGCGCATGGCGAAGAACAACTCGTTCTTGTCGGTGAAATGCCAGTAGATGGCCCCGCGCGTCACGCCAGCCGCGGCGGCGATCTCTTGGAGCGTCGTGCGGGTCACCCCCTGGCGGGCGAAAACCTTGCGCGCCGCGGCCAGGATGCCCCGCCGGGTGCGCTCGGATTCCCGTTTTGTTCTACGCAAGTCGAAGACGCAGCATCTTTGTCATACATTCGTGATTGTATATTATACTCGCGCGCTCGAACCGAATTCTCAGACAAGAGACGATCCCCGCATGGCTTCCGTTCACGCTCGGCCGGATTTCCGCGGCCGCTACGGTCTGCTGTCCCCATCGCTGCCGGCTCTCGCCGGATTGATCGCTGCGGCCCTGCTCGCAGGATGCGAGCAAGGCGGGGCCAACACTCCCGCATCCAACCCGGCCGCCGCCGGCATTTCGGCCAAGGTGCTCCAGGTGGCGCCGCAGCGCGTGCCCATCGTTCTCGAGGCCGTCGGCCAGGTGCAAGGCTCCAAGGAAGTCGAGGTGCGCGCACGCGTTTCGGGAATCCTTCTCAAGCGCCTCTACAACGAGGGGGATTTCGTGCGCGAAGGCAGCCCGCTCTTCCAGATCGATCCCGTCCCCTACCAGATCGCCCTCGCCCAGGCCAATGCGCAGATGGCGCAGGAGCGCGCTCGCCAGGAGCAGACGCGGCGCGAAGCCGCGCGCCTCAAGACGCTCGCCGACGAGAAGGCGATCAGCCAGAAGGAATTCGATGACGCGATCTCGGCGCAAAAGCTGTCGGACGCGACGCTCCAGGCCGCCGAGGCGAATCTGCGCCAGGCCGAGCTCAACCTGTCCTATACGCGGGTGACCGCTCCGGTCTCGGGCGTCGCCGGACGCATCGCCCGCTCCGAGGGCAGCCTGGTGACAGCGGGACAGGACAGCAGCCTGCTCACGACGATGAATCAAGTGGATCCGGTCTGGATCCGGTTCAGCCTTTCGGAATCGGATCTCGCGAAGCTTCCCGAGAGGAGGCTCGATCGCATCAAGTCCGCGGAGGTGCGCCTCGCCCTCCCCGATGGCTCGCGCTATCCGCTCGCCGGCCGGCTCAATTTCGCCGCGACCCAGATCGACCCCAGGCTCGCCACGCAGGAGCTGCGCGCGGCCTTTGGCAATCCGCGCGTGCAGCTGCTTCCCGGCCAGTTCGTGCGGGTCCAGGTGGCGGCGGGCGAGCGCGACAACGTGTTCCTCGTGCCTCAGACCGCAGTGATCCAGACCGAGAAGACGTTTCTGGTGTTTACTCTCGACAAGGAAAACAGGGCCGAGTCGCGTCCGGTGCAGGTGGGCGACTGGCTCGGCAGCGATTGGATGATCCTCGGCGGCCTCAACCCCGGTGACCGCGTGATTCTCGACAACCTGCTCAAGGTTCGGCCGGGGGCCGCGGTGAGCCCGCAAACTCCCGCGGAAGCCAAGGCGGCTGCGCCGGCCGCAAAGTAGGCCGCCATGTCGCGGTTCTTCATCGAGCGGCCGATCTTCGCTTCGGTCATCGCCATCATCATCACGCTCGCCGGTCTGGTCGCCTGGCAAGTGTTGCCCATCGCGCAATACCCGGAAATCGCGCCGCCCACGGTGACGATCACCGCCGCGCTGCCCGGCGCGAGCGCCGAGACGCTTTCGCGCACCGTCGCCGCGCCGATCGAGGAGCAGCTCTCCGGGGTCGAGGGCCTGCTCTACTTCCAGTCCACGTCCTCCTCGAACGGCACGCTGACGATCACCTGCACCTTCGAGGTGGGGACCGACGTCAACAACGCCACCATCCAGGTGAACAACCGTGTGCAGATCGCTCTGCCGCGGCTGCCCGACGACGTCAAGCGAACCGGCGTGGTGGTGCAGAAGCGCTCGCTCGACATCCTGCTCTTCGTCGCCGTGACATCGACCGATCCGCGCTTCGACACGCTCTACCTCTCGAACTTCATGACGATCAACGCGCTCGACGTGCTGAAGCGCGTTCCGGGCGTGGCCGATGCCACCATCTTCGGTGCGCGCGACTACTCGATGCGGATCTGGCTGCGGCCGGACAAGATGGCGCAGCTGGGCATCACCGCGACCGACGTCGCCGGCGCCATCCGCGCACAGAGCAACCAGTACGCGGCGGGCAAGATCGGCCAGGACCCCGCTCCGGACGGGCAGGCGCTGATCTACACCGTGACCGCCCAGGGACGGCTGATCCAGCCGGAGGAGTTCGGCAACATCGTGCTGCGCTCGAGCGGTCCGGGCGGCGTGCTGCGCGTGAGGGACATCGCGCGCATCGAGCTCGGCGCGGTCAGCTACGACGCATACACCACGGTGGACGGCAGGCCGACCATCGGCACCGCCATCTTCCTGCAGTCGGGCGCCAACGCGCTCAACGTCGCCAGCTCCGTGCGCAAGACCATGGACGAGATCGCAAAGGGATTTCCGGCGGGCGTCAGCTACCTGATCCCCTTCGACACCACGCGCTTCGTGCAGGCCTCCATCAAGGAGGTGATCCACACTCTTTTCATCGCGGCGCTCCTGGTGCTCGCGGTGGTGTTCGTTTTCCTGCAGAGCTGGCGCGCCACGCTCATTCCCTTCGTCGCCGTGCCGATCTCGCTCGTGGGGGCGTTCGGCGGCCTGTACGCGTTCGGCTTCTCGATCAACACGCTGACGCTGTTCGCGATCGTGCTCGCCACGGGAATCGTCGTGGACGACGCCATCGTCGTGATGGAGAACATCGAGCGGCTCATGGCCGAGAAAGGCCTCCGGCCCAAGGAAGCCGCGATCGAATCCATGCGCGAAGTGACCGGCGCGATCATCGCGATCGAGCTGGTGCTGTGCTCGGTGTTCGTTCCGGTGGCCTTCCTCGGCGGCCTCGCCGGCCGGCTCTACCAGCAGTTCGCCGTCACCGTCACCACCGCGGTCGTCATCTCCGGCGTTGTGGCGTTGACGCTGACGCCCGCCCTGTGCGCGCTGCTGCTGAAACCCTCTCACGGGGAATCGCGGATTTTCAGGCCGTTCAACCAGGGCTTCGCGTGGCTCGTGTCCCTCTATACGAACGGCGTGCGCTGGGTCGCACGTCATGCCGTCCTCGCCTTTGCGGGCTTCGCCCTCGTCATCGCCTGCACCGCAGCGCTGCTGAAACTCGTGCCAGGCAGCCTCGTGCCGCCGGAGGACCAGGGCTACCTGTTCGGGGCCGTGGTCCTGCCCGACGGGGCGACGCTCTCGCGCACCGGCAAGGTCGGTGCGGCGATGCAGAAGGTTCTCACCGAGCACCCGGCGGTCGAGCACGTCTTCATGATCAACGGCTTCGACCTGATCGGCGGCGGCAACAAGACCAGCTCGGCGACGCTCTTCATCACCCTGAAACCCTGGGACGAGCGCAAGGCCAGCGCCGAGGACATCGTCAAGTTCGTCGGGGCTCGCGGCGCTGCGATGAGCGAGGGGCTGGTCTTCGCCTTCAATCCGGTGCCGATCCGCGGCCTCGGCACCGCAGGAGGCATGGAGATGTTCCTGCAGAGCCGCGCCGACGCCGACCCGAAAAAGCTCGCCGCGGTAGTGCAGCAGTTCCTCGGCGATCTGAGGAAACGGCCCGACCTGACGGCCATCAACAGCTTTTTCCGCGCAAGCGTGCCGCAACTCTTCGTCGAGGTGGACCGCGAGAAGGCGCTTTCGCTCGGAGTGCCGATCGGGGACATCTTCGACGCGCTGCAGAGCACGATGGGCGCGCTCTACGTCAACGACTTCAACAAGTTCGGCCGGACCTACCGCGTGCAGATGCAGGCCGAGCCGCAGTTCCGCGTGCGCCCGGAGGATCTGGGCAACGTGTACGTGCGCTCCGGCACCACCGGGGAGATGCTGCCGCTGAAGAGCCTGCTCAAGATCGAGCCCGTCGTCGGACCCGACCAGATCGACCGCTTCAACGGCTTCGTCGCGGCGAAAGTGCTGGCGGCCACCGTTCCCGGCGTGAGCTCCGGACAAGGCATCGCGGCCGTCGAGCAGGTCGCGCGCGATGCCCTGCCCGGCGGCTATTCCATAGAATGGGTGGGCCAGGCCTTCCAGGAAAAACGCGCCGGCAAGGCCGCGATCATCGCGTTCTGCTTTGCGCTGGTCATGGCGTTCCTGATCCTGTCGGCCAATTACGAGCGCTGGTCGCTGCCCGTGGCGGTGCTGCTCTCGGTGCCGTTCGCCATACTCGGCGCCCTCCTCGCGGTGCTCGTCCGCGGCATGAGCAACGACATCTATTTCCAGATCGGCATGGTGACGCTGATCGGCCTCGCCGCGAAAAACGCGATTCTCATCGTCGAGTTCGCAGCGCAGAACACCGCGCAGGGGATGTCCGCGTTCGACGCCGCGGTCGCCGCCGCGCGCCAGCGCTTCCGGCCGATCGTGATGACCTCGCTCGCCTTCGTGCTGGGCGTGCTGCCCCTGGCGGTCGCCACGGGCGCCGGCGCCGCAGCGCGCCGCTCGATGGGCACCGGCGTGGAGGGCGGAATGCTCGCCGCCACCTTCGTCGCGACGCTGTTCGTGCCCCTCTTCTTCATCCTCCTCTCCCGGCGCAAGGCGCGCAAGGCGGAGCTGGCGGCTCCGGAGACCCGCGCATGAGCGCGCGCAAGCTCCCCCTCGCCTGCGCCTTCCTGCTCGCGGGCTGCGCGGTCGGCCCGGACTACGAGCGGCCCGCGATGGAGCTGCCGGCGGCTTACCCCGAACGGGACGTCGGAGCGGCCGCACTGCGTTCCGACTGGTGGAAGCTCTACAACGACCCGAAGCTCGACGAACTTGTCGCCGCGGCGCTCGAGCGGAGCGCCGATATCCGCCTCGCGGTGGCTCGCATCGAGGAGGCCGACGCTAATTTGCGTGCGGCCAACGCGGCCTTCCTGCCCGAGATCGATGTGGGGGCCAACGCGAACCGCACTCGCTCCAGCACCACGATGGTCCTGCCTCCTCCACCCGGAGTTCCCGTCGTGCGCAACGACGTGCGCCTCGCGCTCTCGACCGCGTTCGAGCTGGATTTCTGGGGACGCCTGCGCCGCGGCGCCGAATCCGTGCGCGCGCAGATGCTCGCCACGCGCTACGCCGGCGACGTGGTCGCGCTCACGCTCCAGGGCCTCACCGCGCAGGCGTACTTCGCGCTGCGGTCGCTCGACGCGCAGATCATCGTCACGCGCGAAACCATGGCCACCCGCGAGGATGCGCTCGTCTACGTGCGCGCGCGCGCGAAAGGCGGCGTCGCCTCGGAGCTGGAAGTCGCGCAGGCCGAAGGCGCGCGGGCGGACATCGCGACCCAGTTGAAGGATCTCGAGCGGCAGCGCGCGCTCGTCGAGCACCAGCTCGCCGCCCTCACCGGCCGGCTCGACCTCGCGGTGGCGGTCGGGGATCTGCGAACGCTGCCGATGCCTCCCCTTCCTCCGTCGGGCCTGCCCTCCGGGCTGCTCGAGCGCCGCCCGGACATCCGGCAAGCCGAACAGCAGCTCGTCTCCACCAACGCGCAGATCGGCGTCGCCAAGGCGGCGATGTTTCCGACGATCTCCCTGACTGGATTCGCCGGTGGAGAAAGCGCAACGCTATCGACCCTCCTCAACAACAGGGACTCGGGGATCTGGTCGCTCGGCTTCGGCCTGAACCTGCCCCTGTTCGACGCCGGACGCTACCGCGCGCTCACCGACGCCGCCATCGCACGCCAGCACCAGGCCGTCGCAAGCTACCAGAAGGCCGTCGAAACCGGATTCCGCGAGGTCGCGGATGCGCTCGTAACGGTGCGTCTGACCGCCTCGTCGGAAGAGGACCATCGGGCCAGCGTAGCCGCGGCGCGCAGGGCCCTGCGCCTGTCGCGCATGCGCTATGAAGCCGGCTATTCACCGTTTCTGGAGGTGCTGGACGCGCAACGCACGGCCAACACGAGCGAGCTCGCCGCACTGCGCAATCGCCAGTCCTTGCTCACGGCGACCGTGGATTTGATGAAAGCGCTGGGCGGAGGATGGTCGGCGGAGCAGCTGAGTCTGAAGCAGGACTCAGGACGATAGTTCTTCCACCCCGCGATTCGCAAGCGCGTCGGCGCGCTCGTTCTCCGGGTGTCCGGCGTGCCCCTTCACCCAGTGCCACGCGATGCGGTGTAGGCCGGCGAGGCGATCGAGCTCGCGCCACAGGTCCACGTTCTTCACGGGTCTCTTGTCGGCGGTGCGCCAGCCGCGGCGCTTCCAGTCGTGCAGCCACTCGCTGATGCCTTTCTGCACGTACTGCGAATCGGTGTAGACATCGATCTGGCATGGGCGCTCGAGCAGCTCCAGCGCCCGAATGACCGCCGTGAGCTCCATGCGATTGTTGGTCGTTTGCGGCTCACCGCCGAACAGCTCTCTTTCTTCGCCGTCCATTTGCAGAACGGCGCCCCAGCCTCCCGGCCCGGGATTGCCCCTGCACGCGCCGTCGGTGTAGATGCGCACCGGCTCGACGCTAACGCCGCTCGCGCTTTTCGACATGCAGTCCGTTTTGCCTCTGCGTCACCGGAGCCAGGGCTTTCTTGGGGGCGCGCTTGTCGCGCCATTCCGGCAGGACCAGGCGCACGCCCACGTTGCGTTTGATCGCGCGAACGACGTAAACCCCGCCGCAGATCGGCCACCAGCGGTCGCCGGCCTTCTCCATGAACCCGACGCGCTCGAGCCACAGCCGCTGGGAGAACGGCGGGGCATAGCAGCCGAAGCGACCGCCGGTCAGCTCGAAGCCGAGCAGCGCGAGCCAATCCTTGAGCCGCAGCAGGCCGATGAACCTGCCGCACCAGGGAACCTGCCGCCGTTCCCAACGGAGAGCGCGCGCCGCGCCCCACAGCGACAGGGGATTGAATCCGGAAATCACGATGCTGCCTTCGGGCATCAGCACGCGCTCGGCCTCGCGCAGGATCGCGTGAGGTTGAGCGCTGAATTCCAGCACGTGCGGCAGGGCGAGCAGGTCGATGCTTTGCGCGGCGAGCGGCAATTGCACCGGCTCGGAGCGCAGACCGCAGCCCGGCTCGAGCCCGGCGCGGACCTTGAGCGGGATGCGCGACTCGCGCAGGAAGTCGAGTCCAGGAAGTCCGAGCTGCACCGCGTTGTAACCGAACACGTCCTCGACCGCCGCATCGAACTGGCCGCGCTCCCAGGCGAGGACGTAGCCGCCCTTGGGAGTCTCGAACCAATCGGCTAGCATTGAGTTTTGCGCAGCTTGCAGCACGTTTACCTCGGGCTAATGAGTGGACGCGGCGCATGCGGCCGGACGAGTGCACGAATATGCCGGATAACGGATTCCAAGTCATCCCCTTGCGGGCCTTCACGGACAACTACGTGTGGACGCTGCGCAACGCAGCTTGTGCAGCGGTCGTCGATCCGGGCGAAGCCCGGCCCGTGCTGGACTATCTCGCGGCCGAAAAGCTGCTGCTGGTCGCGATCCTTGCCACCCATCATCACCAGGATCATGTCGGAGGCATTGCGGAGATTCTGGAGACTCACGCGGTGCCGGTGTACGGACCCCGCGGCGAACCGATCACCACGCTTACGCATCCGGTCGGCGGCGGAGACAGGGTCGCCGTCGAACAACTGGGCGTGGCGTTCGAGGTGCTCGACATACCCGGGCACACGCGCGCGCACATTGCTTATTATGGTTCAAACATGCTGTTCTGTGGCGATACGCTGTTCGCCTGCGGGTGCGGGCGCGTGTTCGAGGGCACGCCGCAGCAGCTGTACGCGTCGCTCGAAAAGCTCGCGGCGCTGCCCGATGACACGCTGGTATATTGCGGGCACGAGTACACTCTGGCGAACATCGGCTTCGCCAAGGCGGTCGAGCCCGACAATTCCGCCCTGCTCGAGCGCGAAGCGAGCGATGCGCGTCTGCGACGCGACAAGCTCCCGACGCTGCCCTCGACGATAGCACGCGAAAAGGCGACCAACCCGTTTCTGCGGGTCATGCGGCCCGCGGTCATCGAATCCGCGAACAAGTATCTGGGCAAGCGCGTCAGCGATCCGGCCGGAGTGTTCGCCGCGCTACGCCAGTGGAAGAACCAGTTCTGATCAAAGTGACACCAATCACGCCGTCGTGCGTTATTCGCACCTCGCGCCTCCGTAGCCGGAAAAAAGTCCTTCTAAATCGCCCACTTGCTTGACCCACACGGAAACCATGGGTACCATCGCGGCTTTTGCGGACGAAAGGCCAAGCCATTGAGTGAGAAGCTAGGCAGGCTGCTCGCAACGACGGCAATATGCATGCTGGCCGCCGCATGCTCGCAGATCCCTTGGTACGCCGATCCCAGCCCAGCCGGCAACGAAGAGCCGGCTGCCGCGCCGGCCGTTTCCGCGCCTGCAGCGCAGCCCGCGTGGACCGCGGACATCGCCCCCGCCACCGCTCCAGCCTTTGTCGCGGCGCTTGTCGCCGCGCCGGCATCGGTCGTCCCGGTTCCGACGCCCCCGAAGCCGCAGGAAGCGAAGGATCTCGAGCCCCTTCACGCAATCGATCTCACCCGCCCCGCGGACGACCTGTGGGACCGCATCCGCAACGGTTTCGCAATGGCCGATCTGGAGAGCCCGCTCGTCGGTGTTCGCGAGCGCTGGTATGCGAGCCAGCCCGAGTATCTGAAGCGCATGATCGAGCGCAGCAAGCTCTACCTCTACTATATCGTCGAGGAGGTGGAAAGGCGCGGCATGCCCACCGAGATCGCCCTGCTGCCCATGGTCGAGAGCGCGTTCAATCCCATGGCGTATTCGCGCTCGCACGCCTCGGGCTTGTGGCAATTCATTCCTTCGACCGGGAAGACTTTCAAGCTGAGCCAGAACTGGTGGGCCGACTCGCGCCGCGACGTGGTCGCCTCCACCAATGCCGCACTCGACTATCTGCAGGCGCTGTACGAGCTGCACGGCGACTGGCACCTCGCGCTCGCCTCCTACAACTACGGTGAAAACGGCGTGGCGCGCGCGATCGAGCGAAACCGCGCGAAGGGTCTGCCGACCGATTACCTGAGCCTCAAGATGCCCCCAGAGACGCGCGGCTACGTACCCAAGCTCCAGGCGCTGAAAAACATCATCTCGAATCCGGAGGCTTTCGGCGCGAGCTTCGAGCCGATCCCGAACGAGCCCTACTTTGTTTCCGTTCCCACGCCCAGCGCAATCGATATTCGGCTCGCGGCGACATTCGCGGAGATGTCGGTGGACGAGCTGATCGCGCTCAACCCCGCGCTCAATCGCCCCATGATCTCGGGCCCCCACACGCAGATGCTGGTGCTGCCCGCGGACCGCGTGGACGCGTTCCGGAGAAATCTCGAGTCCTACGACCAGCCGCTCACCTCCTGGCAGCCGTACACGATGAAAGGGGGCGACAGCCTCGGCCGGCTCGCTGCGAAACACGCCATCGCGCTCTCCAAGCTCAAGCTCGCGAACGGCATCACCTC
>VBCT01000075.1 GCA_005882235.1 Betaproteobacteria bacterium | reverse complement strand
CAGGCGCTTGGCGGCTTCCTGCAGCACCCGGTCGCCGAACTGGTGGCCGAGCGTGTCGTTGATGTTCTTGAAACGGTCCAGGTCCATGAAGAAGAGCGCCACCGGCCTCGCGTGACGCTCCGCCCTGGCGAGCGCGCGCTGGAGCTCCTCGTTGAACAATACCCGGTTGGGCAGGCTCGTGAGATGGTCGTGCGTGGCGATCTGACGCACGTTGCCGAGAGCCGAGCGGAGCTCCTCGTTGCTCGTGCGCAGGCGTTGGCGAAGACCGCTGATTCTGCCGCCGATGACCGCGAAGAGGGGCAGCACGGCGGCGAGCCCCGCCCACTGGAACCATTCGTGATAGACGTTCACCGTCTGCGGTTTGAAATACATGAGCAGGTTGATCACCGCCGCGTAGCCGGCGAGGATCTGCAGGGCGGTCTTGACGAATTCGCGGGTGGTGAAGTGAAACACGCCGAAAGTCAGCACGACCAGGCTCAGGTTGAGCACGACGGCGCGCCCCTGGTCGAAGCTGTAGACGGCGTACATCACCACGACGTTGCCGACGAAAACCTGCGCCCAGGTCAGGTTCGGATCGGTGAATTTCCGATTCAGGCCAGCACGAAACGCCGTGTAGAGCCCGAAGTTCACCACGACCATCATCGCGACGAGCATCCACGCGGGCTCCCGCGCGATCAGGTTGAATTTACTGGCGAGCCAAACCAGGGGAATGCAGGTCGCATAGGCGGCCGAGGCGAGCATGAAGCGGCGCAGCCGCTCCGCCTGCTCGGGATCCCCTCCCGCCATGGACAAGTACTTGATCACGGTCGATTCATCGAGTCGTATGCCTGGCCTGACTTGAGCGGGGCGAAGCTCGTTCCGGCCCGGATCCTGGGGGAACCCTCGTCCTGCCCGCGCCGGAAGCGCCCCCGACGGCTGCGCCGGGTAGCCCGAATATCGCGTGTCCCTGCGTCTGAGAAAGGGCATGGTCTCCCTGATGTCGCGAGGCCCGCTCTGTTGAAAGGCTCGCGGGATTCTAACGTACCGGGCGGACGAACAGGCAAACGCGTTTGACTGCCGCGCGCCGATGCGGCACATTCCGCCCATGCAATTGGGCTATTTCACGATGCCGCTGCATCCGCCGCACCGCGATCCGGCGCAAACGCTGCAGGAGGACCGCGAGGCGATCGTCCTCGCGGACAGGCTGGGATTCCACGACGCCTTCGTCGGTGAGCACCTCACCGACCGCTGCGAGAACGTCACCAACAGCTTCATCTTCCTCGCCACGCTGATCGGCGAGACCAAGACGATCAAGCTCGCGACCGGGACCTCCAACCTCTCGCAATCGCACCCGGTAGTGATCGCCGCGCAGGCGGCGATGTTCGACCACCTCGCGAGGGGACGCTTCATATTCGGCGTCAGCCCGGGAGCGCTCTCCTCCGACGCCGAGGCGCTCGGCATCCTCGCCGAGGACCGTAACCGGATGTTCGCCGAGGCGATCGACGTGATCCTCGCGATCTGGGAGCGCGATGCGCCCTATGGAATCGATCTGCCCGGAAACCGCTACAAAGTGACGACCGGAAAGACCTTCGTGCCGGGACTCGGCCGGGGGATCATGTACAAGCCCTGGCAGAAGCCGCGTCCCGAGATCGTCGGCACGGTGGTGGCGCCGCATTCCAAGGGCGTGATCGCCATGGGCGAGCGCGATTTTCATCCGCTCTCGGCAAATTTTCTTCTTCCGCATTGGCTGCCCAGCCACTGGGAGAACTACGCCGTAGGCAAGCGCCGCGCCGGGAAGAGTCCCGATCCCGCGGAGTGGCGCATTGCGCGCACGATCTTCGTCTCCGACGACGACGAGGTCGCCGAGCGCTACGCGCGCGAGGATCCCGCCAGCCCCTACCGCTTCTACTGGAAGCAACTGCGCGAGAAGATGATGCGCGCCGGCCGTCAGGTCATCTTCAAGCTGCGCGAGACCGAGGACGACGGCGCGGTGACGCTCGAGCGGCTGCTGGCAGAGCTCGTACTCTGCGGGACGGTCAACAAAGTCGTGGACCAGCTGCTCGCGCTGCGTGAGCGCTCGGGCGACTTCGGCGAGATCGTCTACGCCGGGATGGACTGGGTGGACCGGGGGCTCGCGCGCCGCTCGATGGAGCTGATGGCGAACGAAGTGATGCCGCGGGTCAACAAGGCGATCGGCGGCCCGGCGAAGGAGGCACCGCGCGAGGCGGCGCGCATCTGAGCGATCCCGTTCAGGAACAATTCTTGCGTCTTTCTGTCCCTCGGGAAACCCCCGAATCGGGACTCGACGGCGCAACATGACACTGCAGATGGAAGACGAGAGCACGATACAGAAGAACATCGCCGAAAAGCTGATTGCGGCGTTGAAGACGGGCGGCTTCGTGCTCTATGCCCAGAAAATCCTGCCGCTCGCCGGAGGCGAGCGTCCGTTCCAGGAGATTCTGGTTCGCTTTCGCGAGGAAGAGGAGAAGCTCCTCCCTCCGGGAACGTTCTTTCCCATGCTGCAGGAGTACCGGCTGCTCCCGTACGTCGACCGCTGGGTCGTGAGCCGCCTTGCGAGCTGGAGTCAGGAATCCCGGGCCCGGACGACGCCCGGCTCGCCCGTACCCGCAAACGGCGTCAACCTTTCGGAAGACACGCTGCGCGAACCCAAATTCGCGGACTTCGTCGCCAAGAACATCCAGAGCGCGAAGCTGCCGGAGGGATTCTTCACTTTCGAGCTCGGCTGGGACACGGCTCTGCTGCAGGCCGAGCACTTGAAGAATGTCCAGGCGCAGCTCGGGCCCCTTGGCTGCCGCTTCACTTTCGCCGGCTTCGACGGCAGCGAGGGCTCGTTCAGCTTCCTCAAAGTGCTCAAGCCCGATTTCGTGAAGCTCACCTACGGCACCGTGAAAGACGTCGGACGAGGCCTCGCCGCTTCCGAGAAGGTCGAAACCATCAACCAGAAGTGTCACGCCATGGGGATCAAGACCATCGCGGAATTCGTCGAGAGCCACGAAGTGCTCGACCAGCTGCGCCTGATCGAGGTGGATTTCGCCCAAGGACTCATCATCGGCGGGCCGCAAAGCCTGGCCTAGCGGCGCCCCCCATCAGCGGATGGCTGTGGGGGCCACCGTCGAGCCCGAAGCGCCGTAGATCTTGAGCGGCTGCATGGCGAACGCGAACTCGTACACACGCTTGGCGGCCAGCTCGTCGAGCTTCAGGTTCTCCAGGATGTGGATGCCGTTCACCACCAGGAAGATCTGGTGCACCGGCAGGCTCAGGTCCTTGTCGGGATTGGGCGCCACTTCCACCGGCCAGTTGTCCGAGCCGACGAGCAGCGGATCCTGCTTCGCGAGCCATTCGGCCGCCGCGACCCCCACGCCCGGGGTCGATTTCACGAAGCGCGCGTTGTCCTTTCCGTAGAGCTTCCCCCAGCCGGTGTGGATGATGACCGCATCGCCCGGCAGGAGCTTCAGCTTCTGCCGCTCGAGCGCCTGCTGCAGATCGGCCACGGTGATCTCGTAGGTGTCGCCGAGCATCTCAACGCCTTTGAGCGCCGCGACGTCGAGCATCACGCCGCGCGCGAAGAAGCTCGGCGCGTTCTGCACCCCGAGCTTGGTGAATCCGGAGCGCGTCGCGATCTCGCTCGTCTTGAAGCAGTTGTAGTGAGAATCGCCGTGCGACTGATGCGCGAAGCCGTCGAACTGCGTTCCGACCTGGCCGATCTCGGAGGTCACCACCTCCTCGTTGCTGCCGCGCGTGTTCCTTCCCGTATTCATGAAGGTGCGCTTGGTGTGCAGATTGAAAATGCGCGTGCCGAAGAACGCCATGCCGGGTCCGAGGACGTGGCCGAGCTCGATGACCTCGCCGGTCTTGATGAGCCGCGCGCCGCGCAGCACGGTCTCGTGATTCCTCATGTGGTTGCCCGAGCCGCGCTCGTCGCCCGCACCCCACTTCGACGGGCAGCGCTGGCTCTCCGGCGGCACGTTCCATTGCGCAAAAGCGAGCACGGGAGCAGCAAGGAGGGCGATTGCGGTGACGGTGCGGTTCATGTGCTTCCCCTTAGTTGAGAATTTCGTACAGACGTTCGTCGTACAGCGCGCCGGCCATCCCGGCGAGCTTGTCGCGGAACTCGCGCTGGTGCGCGGACATGCCGT